>CAIUPC010000601.1 GCA_903900905.1 uncultured Acetobacteraceae bacterium | reverse complement strand
CTTGTCCCGGGGACCATGGTTTCCGCTTGTACCGCGATTGGTCCCCGGGACAAGCCCGGGGATGACGTTTGGGGCAAGCCATTACCCCAATTCGGCTTCGGATGGGCTTCCCCCGATTGCCCTGGGGCGGATTAAGGGCGCAATTGCGCTTCCGGCCACGCCGGGGCAAAAAGCCCGGGAAGAAGGAGCGCTCATGAACAACCCAACCTGGCAGGAAGGCGTCTACGCCGCCCTCAAGGCCGCTGGCGTCAAGCAAATCGGCTACGTGCCCGATGCTGGCCATGCCCATCTGATCACCGCCGCGCATGCGGACCCCGACATGAAAGCCGTCGTGCTGACGACCGAGGAGGAGGGCATCGCCCTGTCCGCCGGCGCCTGGCTCGGCGGGGAACGCTGCGCGATCCTCATGCAGTCCTCCGGCGTTGGTAACTGCATCAACATGCTGTCGCTGCCGCTGAATTGCCGCATGCCCTTCCTGACCCTGGTCACGATGCGCGGCGAGTGGGGCGAGTTTAACCCCTGGCAGGTGCCGATGGGTGCCGCCACCCAGCCCGTCCTCACCGCCGCCGGCGTCCATGTCCGCCGCGCCGATCGGCCGGACGAGGCCGCGGAAATGGTCGCTGCCTCGGCCGCTTTGGCCTTCGACAGCCAGATCCCCGTGGCTGTCCTGTTCTCCCAACGTTTGATCGGCGCGAAGGTGTTCGTGAAATGAGCCGCCAGAATGATGGAACCCTGGACCGCCGGGTTGTCGTGGCGGAACTCATGCGCGACCCCGGCGAACTGCTGGTCGTCACGGGCCTCGGTGCCGCGACCTATGACGTCGGCGCGACCGGCGATCGGCCGCTGAACTTCTACCTTTGGGGCGCCATGGGTGGCACCGGCATGATCGGGCTCGGCCTAGCGCTGGCGCAGCCGGACAAGCACGTGCTGGTGGTGACCGGCGATGGGGAGCAGCTGATGGGCATGGGCTCGCTGGCGACCATCGCGGCCTCGGGCGCGAAGAACATCTCGATCGCCGTGCTCGATAACGGCCGTTTCGGTGAAACCGGGTCGCAGTTCAGTCATACCGGCCTGGGCGCCGATCTGGCGGCGGTGGCGGCGGCGTGTGGCTGGCAGACGGTGACGACGGCGCGGGACATGGACGAGGTCAAGGCCCTGACACCGCGCCTGCGGCAGGAGAACATGTTCGCTGTCCTGCGTATCTCGGCCGAGGAAAAGCCCCGGCACCTGCCGCCGCGTGATGGTGCGTATCTGAGCGACCGCTTCCGGCGGGCATTGGGTGTGGTTGTCGACTGATACCAGCTCGCATATCGATTGACACACCGGCGCGTGGCCCGTCATGCCGACGCAGGTCGGCAACCACGCCTTGCGAGGTATCGACGGTGAAAGTCGTGGATGCCGACCTCCGTCGGCATGACGGGGTTCGCGGACCATGACGGGTTTGAAGCGGCAGTGCGTCAATCTTTACGCCGGTTGGCGTTACAACCTGGTTCGCACCATGGCACTGGTGTTCCGGCGGCGATTCGGTGATATTGGGCGGCTTAAGAATAAAATGTCCGGGGCCTGAACGGGCACTTGGGTCGCGCGGGTAGGGCGTTGGACGGGCTGGGGCCAGCCAGTTGCCGTCATGTACCGCTTGCGAGGCCGGGCCGGGTATCATGGGAATCGAGTGAGTATGAAACCGTTCGCTGCCACACTGGGTCTCGTCTTTCTGCTGTCCGCTGCCCCGCTGGGCGGCGCGGCGCTGGCGCAGGAGCAACCAGCGAAGCCACCCGAGGCCCCGTCCGTGCCGGTATCGGTGACCAAGGTCGTGCGCAAGGACGTGCCCTTGATCATCCGCGGTCTCGGCACCGCGCAGGCTTATTACTCCGTGCTGCTTCGCCCGCAGGTGGATGGGCGCATCCTCGAGATCGCGGTGACGGAAGGTCAGGACGTCCGCAAGGGTGATCTTCTGGCGGTGATCGATCCGCGCCCTTATCAGGCCACTTTGGACGCCGCGATGGCGAAGAAGCAGCAGGATGAGGCCCAGCTCGCAAATGCTAAACTGGACCTGGAGCGGTATAGCACCCTCGCCAACAAGAATTTCGCCTCCCGCCAGCAAGTCGAAACGCAGCAGGCGCTGGTCAAGCAAGTGACGGCACTGGTCGCCGTCGATGCGGCTTTGGTGCAGACGGCGCAGGTTAATCTCAGTTTCTGCACCATCCTCGCCCCATTCGACGGCCGCGTCGGCTTGCGCAGCGCCGATCCCGGGATGTTTGTCCGCGCGGCGGAGGCCGCGTCGATCATGCCGGTCGCCCAGATCCGGCCGATCGCGATGACCTTTACGGTGCCGCAGGATCAGCTTCCGGCGATTCAGCGGGCGATGGCGGCCGGCAAGCCCAGCGTCGCCGCCTATACGCCGGACAACAAGCAGCTGCTGGATAAGGGCGAACTGCTCACCATCGACAATGCCATCGACGCCACGACCGGCACGATCAAGGTCAAGGCCGTATTCCCCAACGCCAATTACGCCCTGTGGCCCGGGCAGTTCGCCAACACCCAGTTGCTCGTTGGCGCCACGGAAGGGGCTTTGATCGTCCCTTCGGCGGCGGTCCAGCACGGCCAGGGGCGGCTGTATGTCTATGTCATCAAAGAAGACAAGACGGCGGAGGCACGCACCGTAGAAATCGGCCGCGATGACGGCGTCGTCGCGATCATCGCCAAGGGGTTGGAGGAAGGGCAGACGGTGGTGACCGATGGTCATGCCCGGCTGCGCAATGGCAGTCTGGTCGCCATTGGCGGCGCGCCAGCCCGTACCGGCGGCTGAGGACACGATCGACAGATGAGCATCTCCACTCCCTTCATTCGCCGCCCCGTCGGCACCTCCCTGTTCATCGCCGCGATGGTGCTGGTCGGGCTCGCCGCCTACCCGCTGCTGCCGGTGGCGCCGCTGCCGCGCGTCGATTTCCCCACCATCAACGTCAACACCAAATTCCCCGGCGCCAGCCCGGAGACCATGGCCTCCGCCGTCGCGCAGCCGTTGGAGCGGCAATTCGCGCAGATCTCCGGCATCGCGCAGATGACGTCCATCAGCGTGCAGGGTTCGACCCAGATCACGGTGCAGTTCGACCTTGATCGCAACATCGACGCGGCGGCGGGCGATATTCAGGCCGCCATCAACGCCGCCAGCGGGCAGTTGCCGCGCAACCTTCCCTCCGCCCCCAGTTACTTCAAGGTGAACCCGTCGGAGGCGCCGATCCTGATTCTGGCGGTGAATTCGGACACGTTGCCGCTGATCGAGGTGAACGATTACGCCGATACCGTGCTGGCGCAGCAGATCTCCCAATTGGGCGGCGTGGCGCAGGTGTTCATCGCCGGTGAGCAAAAACGCGCCGTCCGGGTGCAGGTCGATCCCGCCAAGCTGGCGGCGATGGGATTGACGCTGGAAGATGTGCGATCGGTGCTGGTCAGCGCGACGGTGAATGCACCCAAGGGCACGATCGACGGGGAGAAGCGTACCTACTCCATTTATACCAACGACCAATTGACCAAGGCAAGTGAATACCAGGACGTCATCCTTGGATGGCGGTCCGGCGCGCCGATACGGGTCCGCGATATCGGCCAGGCCGTCGATGCGCCGGAGAACATGTTTGTCGGCGGGCTGCAGAACGGCAAGCGCGGCGTGATGCTGATGATCTTCAAGCAGCCCGGCGCCAACGTTATCGAGACGGTGGAGCGGGTGAAGGCCGCGCTGCCGAAACTGCAGGCCGCGATCCCGCCCTCGGTCACCGTCGCCACCGTCGTTGATCGCACGCTGACCATCCGCGCCTCGGTCGCGGAAGTGCAGTTCACCCTCATGCTCTCCATCGGGCTGGTGGTGATGGTGATCTTCCTGTTCCTGCGCAATGTCTGGGCGACCATCATCCCGTCCATCACCGTGCCGGTGGCTTTGGCCTGCACCTTCGCGGTGATGTATCTGATGGACTACAGCCTCGATAACCTGTCGCTGATGGCGCTGACCATCTCGGTCGGGTTCGTGGTC
This sequence comes from uncultured Acetobacteraceae bacterium, assembly GCA_903900905.1. GTDB lineage: Bacteria > Pseudomonadota > Alphaproteobacteria > Acetobacterales > Acetobacteraceae > Rhodopila. The sequence goes on along the minus strand of CAIUPC010000601.1, from coordinate 2,126 downwards.
GATGATGCCATCGTGATGCTGGAGAACATCTTCCGCCACATCGAAGAGGGCATGCAGCCGATGGAGGCGGCGATCAAAGGCGCCGGCGAAATCGGCTTCACGATCGTGTCCATCAGCGCGTCCCTGATCGCGGTGTTCATCCCGCTGCTGCTGATGGGCGGCATCGTCGGGCGTCTGTTCCGCGAGTTCGCGATGACCGTCACCATCGCCGTGCTGGTCTCCGCCGTCGTATCGCTGACGCTGACGCCCATGATGTGCTCGCGCTTCCTGCACCACCATCAGGGCGGGCATAACCTGTTCTACCGGATCATCGAGGGGTTCTTCACCGGGCTGCTCGCGGGCTATCGGGTCACGCTCGATCTCGCGCTGCGCTTCCGGTTCATCACGCTGATGACCTTCTTCGCCACCATGGGCCTGTCCGCCTATCTGTTCACCATCGCCCCCAAAGGCTTCTTCCCGCCGCAGGACACCGGCGTGATCCTGGGCACCAGTGAGGGGGCGCAGGATATCTCGTTTACCCGCATGCTGGCGCTGCAGCGGGCGCTGACCGATGTCATCGCGGCCGACCCGGATACGGCGGCTTATGCGGCCAATATGGGGTCCGGGCTGACGGGGCAGACGTCCAACAACGGCCGCGTCTTCATCGCCCTGAAACCGTGGGAGGAACGCACCGGCGGCTCCGCCCAGGCCTTCATCGCCCGCAACCGCCCGAAGCTCGCGAAGGTGGAGGGCGGGCAGCTGTTCCTGCAGGCCATTGCCGATGTGCGCACCGGCGGGCGCGTGTCCAAGACCGAATTCCAGTACACCCTGCAGGACGCCAGCCTGGAAGAGCTGCAGGTCTGGGCGCCGAAAGTGCTCGATCGGCTGCGCCGGCTGCCGATTTTGCGCGACGTGACGACCGATCAGCAGGCGGGCGGCACCACCGCCACCATCGTGATCGACCGCGACAAGGCGGCGCGCTTCGGCATCCAGCCGCAGGTGATCGACGACACGCTGTATGACGCCTTCGGCCAGCGCCAGATCGCCCAGTATTTCACCCAGGTGAACACCTACAAGGTGGTGCTGGAGGTCATGCCCGGCCAGTCCAGCGATATCGAGACCATCAACAAGCTCTATGTGAAATCCAACACCGGCCAGGCGGTGCCGCTGAGCTCTTTCGTGTCATGGAGCACGATCCCGGTGCAGCCGCTGTCGATCAGCCATCAGAGCATGTTCCCGGCCATCACCATCAGCTTCAACCTGGCGCAAGGCGTGGCGCTGGGCGATGCGGTGTCGGCGATCGAGGCGGCGATGCGGGAAATGCGGGCACCGCTGTCGCTGAGCACCTCGTTCCAGGGCACCGCGCAGGCGTTCCAGTCGTCCCTGGCGTCCCAGCCGTACCTGATCGCGGCGGCGCTGATCACGGTCTATATCAGCCTGGGCATTCTGTATGAGAGCTACATTCTGCCGATCACCATCCTGTCGACGCTGCCCTCCGCCGGGGTGGGGGCGTTCCTGATCCTGCGCTTCGCCGATATCGATCTGTCGGTCATCGCGCTGATCGGGGTGATCCTGCTGATCGGCATCGTGAAGAAGAACGGCATCATGATGGTGGATTTCGCCATCTCCCGCGAACGCAATGACGGGGCGGAGCCCGCGGTTGCCATCCGCGACGCCTGCCTGCTGCGCTTCCGTCCCATCCTTATGACCACGATGGCGGCGCTGCTGACCGGCCTGCCGCTGATGCTGGGGACCGGCGCTGGCTCCGAACTGCGCCGCCCCCTGGGCTATGCGATGGTCGGCGGGCTGGCGCTGAGCCAGATCCTGACGCTCTACACGACCCCGGTGGTATATTTGTATCTGTCGCGCTTGCAGGCCTGGCTGGTGGGCCGGCCGACACGGATGCCGCGGCTGGCGGCGAAGATGGGCGAAGCGCAGGCGGATTAGCCGCTTCGGCGCTCACGTTGCATGGGGTGATGGCAGGCCGATTGGGTGAGGCCGGCCATGCTCTCCCTCCGTCATGCCTGGGCTTGTCCGCATGGGCGCTAACATCGTGAGAAATGGCGGCAAAAACCGTCATCCCCGGGCTTGTCCCGGGGACCATGGTTTCCGGCAGTGCGGCGCTTGGTCCCCGGGACGCGCCCGGG
>CAIUPC010000600.1 GCA_903900905.1 uncultured Acetobacteraceae bacterium | reverse complement strand
GTCTGTCACCAAAAGCCATCACGTCTTAATCATCGCAAGTGCCAATGGCGGTGCTCGGGTCAAGCCCGAGCATGACAAATGTACATCAGCACCAGCGCTCAATCACAAAACCGGACATCACTGGGACAGGCCCGCGGACGACGGCGCGATCCCCCACCCGATCTTCCGTTCCCGGTAGCGACTACAATCGTATGGTGAGAATGATCTTGTTTTTTATCCACGATTCATGCTTTGTTAACTTATACGAAAACCAAGGGGAACACAGCATGCTTGCCCGCGCCACCGCCCGTATCATCCCCTTCCCGGCCCCCAACCCGGAGCTGCGCCTGCACCGCGCGCTCACCGGCCTGAACGCCGCGCTGGACGAACAGCGCCAGGCCCTGGCCGCCTGGCGCGCCGCCTTGGGCGAACTCGCGACCACCACCCAGTCTATCGGTCATGGCCTGGCCGACTTGAACGACAGCCTCGACCATCTCGGCACCACCGTCTCGACGTTGCAGGAGGACGCCGAAGCCACCATCGCCTGGGCCGACGCCGCCCTGGCAATCGGGGTTGCGCCCCGGGCCTGATCGCTGCTTGCTACCGGCCTGAAACCGGGAGCAACGCATGCCAGACCATCCGCTGATCGCGACCCTCCGTGCCGCCCGTGTCGTGCCCGTGGTGCGCACCAGCAGCGCCCGCCACGCCGCCACCGCGGTTGCCTGGCTGCGTGCGGCCGGGATACGCATCTTCGAAATCACCATGACCATCCCCGATGCCCCGGCGCTGATCCGCGATCTCGCCTCCGATCCGGAGCTGCTGATTGGCGCCGGCACCGTGGCGGACGCGGCCGCGGCGGAGCGGTGCCTTCAGGCCGGGGCCCGCTTCCTCGTCGCGCCCTGGGTCGACACCGCGCTGTCCGCCCCATGCCGCGACGCCGGGGCCGCCCTCATGCTGGGCGCGCTCACACCGACCGAGGTCCGCGCCGCCCTCGCCGCCGGGGCGGATGTGGTGAAGATCTTCCCCGCCGCCTCCGTCGGTGGCCCCGCGCATATCAAGGCCTTGGCCAGCGTGCTGCCGCATGTCGCCTTCTGCCCGACCGGCGGCGTCGAACCCGGCAATGTCGCCGCCTACCTGAATGCCGGCGCCGCCTTCGTCGGCATGGGCGGGGCGCTGGTGGACGAGAAGCGCATCGCCGCCGGCGACCGCGCCGCGATCGAGGCCGCCGCGCGCCAGGTCCTGGCATGAGCGTCGACCTGCTCTGCATGGGTGAGCCGATGCTGGAGTTCAACCAGCTCCCGCTCACCGCCGGTGGCGCGCAGCACTATCTGGAGGGGCATGGCGGCGACACCTCCAACGCCGCCATCGCCGCCGCCCGCCAGGGCGCCCGCGCCGGTATGATCACCGCGATCGGGCGTGACATGCCCGGCGACAACTTCATGGCGCTGTGGGCGCGGGAGGATGTGGACACCACCACCGTCCTCCGCACCGATCGGGCGCTGACCGGCGTCTATTTTGTCACCCATGACGCCTCGGGGCACCAGTTCCTGCACTACCGCGCTGGTTCGGCGGCCTCCCTCTATGCCCCGGCCAACGTGCCGGAGGCCGCGATCGCGGCTTCGCGCTGCCTTTATGTCTCCGGCATCAGCATGGGGATTTCCGGCACCGCCTGCGACGCGGTGTTCGCTGCCATCGCGGTCGCGAAGCGGCACGGCGTCGCGGTCGCTTTCGACACCAACTACCGCCCGAAGCTCTGGCCCCCCGCCCGCGCCGCGGCGGTGATGCACGCGGCCATGGCGCAGGCCGATTACGCGATGCCGGGGGTGGAGGATGTCCAGACCCTCACCGGCCTGACCGACCCGGATGCGATGCTGGATTTTTACCTGCGGCTGGGTTGCGGCACCGTGGTGCTGAAGATGGGCGCCGAGGGCGCGTATCTGGCAACGCCGCATCAACGGCTGCGGGTGCCGGCGTACCCGGTCGAGGCGGTGGATGCGACCGGCGCGGGGGACACGTTCTGCGGCTCCTTCCTGGCGCGGGTCCTGGCCGGCGACGAGCCGGAAGCGGCCGCCCGCTACGCCGTGGTGGCGGCGGGGTTGAAATGCCGCGGTTATGGGGCGGTGGGGCCGATCCCGCGGGCGGCGGAGGTGATGGCGGTGGTGCGGCGGTAGGGGGGCGATCCCGCCTGCGTAGTTTCCGTGCCTGCCGTGCGCCGGCAGCTCTGACCTAGGTTCTGGCCATCGCATCCGCGCCGGCCTCACGGTTTCCCGTGACAAGCCGCAGCCCGGAAACATCGGCGGTGCGATCGCTGGACCAGACCGGAGCCCGACACCCAATGGACAAAATTCACGACGTGGCCGTGCTGGTTGGCAGCCTCCGCAAGGATTCGATCAACCGCCACCTGGCCAATACGCTCGTCACACTCGCGCCCGGGACGCTGAAACTCAGCATCGTGGAGATCGGGCAACTGTCATTCTACAACCAGGATGAAGACGATAAGCCGCCGGCAAGCTGGTCCGTGTTCCGCGCCCGGATCAAGGCCGCCGACGCGGTCCTGTTCGTGACACCGGAATACAACCGCTCGGTCCCCGCCGTCTTGAAGAACGCGCTGGATGTCGGCTCAAGACCCTACGGCCAGAATGTGTGGAGCGGTAAGCCCGGCGCGGTGGTCAGCGCTTCGCCGGGCGCAATTGGCGGGTTCGGCGCCAATCACCATCTGCGCCAGTCGCTGGTGTTTCTGAACGTCCCCGCGATGGCGCAACCGGAGGCCTATATCGGCGGCGCCGACAAGCTGTTCGACATGAACGGTGAGCTACTGAATGACGGGACCCGCACCTTCCTGCGTGGATTCTGCCACGCCTATGCCGCCTGGATCGCCGCCAACCTGAAACCCTGAATGCGGCGTTTCCGGCGACGATGGCCGCTCGCCGGCTCACCTTACGCCGGTTGAATACCGCCAAGCCGTGGATGCCGAACCGCGCCGGCATGACGCGGTTTAACCCTACCGCGTTCACACATCTCGAAACGAAAATTTGGCAGGTGAGGACAACGGTATTTTCTCCC
>CAIUPC010000599.1 GCA_903900905.1 uncultured Acetobacteraceae bacterium | reverse complement strand
GTATCGGAAGCGATGTAGTGTTGTACCCGCATCCTACCAAAACGACACGGAGATCGCCAACGGAGAAGGCGTGGAGGCCCCCAATGTGGGAACCCCATAATGAAAACGCTACCCTGCGTCATCCGCAACCGTCAGACCAATCGCGAAGAAGCGGGCTTAATCGAGATATTCGTTCCGATTTCAGCCAACGGCCGATGCCAGCGAAGCCCAACGTTCCAACCGCTCCATCTACTGCCAAACACCGCGCAGCAAGCGGCTGTTATCCGTTGGTTAAAGCAGAAGCGTCCCGATCTATTGCGCCCACTGCACCGTATCCAGTGACCCGGTCCACGAAGAAAAAGAAGGATAAGCCCTCATATGCGAGCTTGCCGCGAGATATGCTGGCGTCGGCTCGTGCGCTTGCCATGACAGGTCTCGGGCTGCGGGTGCTGTTGACGGCACATGCCCAGTGGCGGGGCAAACCGCCCTTGGTGTTATCATCGAAGGCGCTATCCACGATGCTCAAGATGGAGCGCAGCCGGTTCGCGCGCGGGCGTGAAGAGGTCATGAGAGCGGGATTTCTCATTCGGACGAGAGACTATATTCGCCCCGGAGGTGCTGGCAGCGCTACTGAAACCGTGCGTAGAGCGGCCGAATACGACATCCCTTATGCGCATTCGGGCGCTCCAGTAGTTTTGGGGCCGGGAGATAGGCGATTACCCGGCTATTGGCGCATTTTATCAAGCGATCTGCTCACAATCGTCGGGCGAACGTCGGACGAGAATGGCGAATTGTGCCCGTTCCTGACTGACGACCAACTTCGGGTCATGATCGCTTTTACGCAGGGAGCGCGAACCAAAGGAGGGGCATTGGCAGACCCGGCACAGCATCGCGTAACCGCGCAAGCCATCGTCAGTCTATTGCCGCAAATGACAATTCGAACAGCGCAACGGGCGTTGGCGGCGCTGCAAACACGGGGCTTAGCCCGCATGGTTAGTGGAGGGGCTGGCCGTGCCCCAGCCGTCTACGAACCCACCGGATTACTTACAGAGGGATTGCCATGGGAGCACAAGCGCAAACCATAGGCACTGGTAGATACATGGTGGCGGCTGCGTGTCGCACTACGGGTGGTGTGCCCCATGAGAAATGGCGGATTTTCGTTATCCAAACTGGGCGTTTGATGAGCTGGCGGGCGTTGCGCGACACAAAGCATCACGGTTAGCCCGTTTGTGCGACATCACGCCACCACGGGAATTTTGTGGTGCGAGCGTCCTTTGCCTGCCGAGAACCTACGATGGGCTACATGGGGCCGGTATCGACGGTTGAAAGGGAAGGCTCTGGTCCATGGTGCTGCCAGCGCTGGAAACCGCCAGACGGCTTTGCATGTATTGACGGAAACGCAATCCCACCGGGGGCCTGTGGTCATCCTGTAGGGGGTGTCCGCTGAAGACCGAATCCGGCTTGTGGACCGTCCTTCAGGCAAATTTTCTCCATTGCGAAATTGGAGGTTTGGGGTTTCAACGGCACGTGCGCGCGGGGTGGTTCGCCGGAATGGGCTTTTAGTAACTCGCGAACACGGGGTAGACCCAACACAGTTTCCCTGGCTCGCGCGTGCGTCGGTGAATGCACCAACTCACGATAATTCACGGGTATTCACGATTTTTCACGGAAAGCGGTTCAGTCGGGGCATGGGGGCCAGGCTGCAACCACAGATTGGATTTGGCCCCATTTCCCTACCACGCGCGCGATAAACAGGACCCGGCGGCACTCAGGTGCAACGCCCACGCGCGCGGGCGTGCCGGTTGCGAAATCCCCGGCGCACGCCCGGAATAGCTTGCAGTGTTCCTGAATCGGCACGTCATAAAGTCCGGCGGGGCGAAATCGGGCAAATTTTCACCCCGCTGACCCGCAGATTCCTGTAATATTCCTGGCATGAAGACCTTGGCCAAACAAACCCCTGCCCAAGCCGTCGCGCCGCGTCGTGACCCGACACCGGAGGAGTTGGAGGCACTGGCCCCGCTCACCAAAAAACTACACGAACGCCCGGAAGCTCCGACGGTCAATCTGTCCACGAAGGACGGCGTGCGGAAAATCTCCGTAAATCATCCCGATCAAAGCATCGGTCACATGCTGCTGATGAGCGCGCTCGGCACGTCGGACGTAGCGTTTTTTGACGGGCTGCTGTCACAAGCCGTCAACATCGGGACCCAAGGCGCGAACACTGATCCGCGCGGGACAAATTATGTGCTGTCCGTGGTCAAGAGCGTCGCACCGAAAGATGAAATCGAAGCCATGCTTGCGGTCCAAATGGCGGCGGTTCACATGGCAACCATCACGTTTGCCCGCCGCTTGGCCCATGTGGAAAATATCCCGCAACAGGAAAGTGCTTCGAACGCGTTCAATAAGCTGACCAGAACCTTTGCGACGCAAATGGAAGCCCTAAAGCGATATCGGACAGGCGGAGAGCAAAAGGTCACCGTGCAACACGTCCACGTCCACGATGGCGGGCAGGCCATAGTCGGGGCGGTATCAGCGGCAAAGGGCGGGGGTGGGGGATGACTGAGAAACCGAGGGACAACCCCGCGCACCGGCTACCGGATTGGCGCATTACCCTGCCCCTGGCACAGTCCTGCCCGCGATGCGGCGCCCGGACACGGGCTGGCCCCCCTTGCAAGTCACCCGCGATGGCGAACGGGCGTTGCCGTATGCACGGCGGCAAGAGCACTGGACCGCGCTCGGCTGAGGGGCTGGCACGTATGCGGCGGGCCAAGACTCGGCACGGGCTATTCACTCAGGAGACCCGCGACCTGATGCGCACAATCCGGGAACTTGACGCTATGGCGCGGCGGGCGTTGGCGAGCCTGTAACTGGCCGCCGAAGCGCAAATATCAGCCCACCCGGATCAGCCTTGGGGGTAGGGATGGGGGTAGAAATTTACACCCCGCCACAATCCGACGTAATATCAATAGATTAAAGAGGGCGGTTGGCGGAGAGACAGGGATTCGAACCCTGGGTACGTTTGCACGCACACACGCTTTCCAAGCGTGCGCCTTAAGCCGCTCGGCCATCTCTCCAGCGACGGGGGCAGTGGATAGCAGCCCCCGCGCCGCGCGCAAACCCCAAAAAGCGCCTTAACCGCCCTTGCAGCCCTGCGCTTCGACATACAGCGCATAAACCGACTGGCTCGCGGTCATGAACAGCCGGTTCCGCTTGCGCCCGCCGAAGCACAGATTGGCGCAGCGCTCCGGCAGCAGGATGCGGCCGATCAGGGTGCCGTCGGGGGCAAAGATGGCGACACCGTCCTGGCCTTCGCCGCCGGAGAAGCCGGCCCAGACATTGCCCTCGGTATCCACACGGATCCCATCCGCGTAGCCCGGAGTCGCGTCGAAGAACACGCGCCCGTTCACCGCCTTGCCGTCCACGATGTCATAGACATGGGTCGTCTTTGGCTCAGCCGGCGTATCCACCACATATAGCCGCGACTCGTCGGGGGAGAAGGCCAGCCCGTTCGGGCGCAGCATGTCGCCGACAGCGATGGTCAGTTCCCCGCTCTCCGGGTCCAACCGGTAGACCCGGTACGGTAGCCCAGGCTCCGCCTTGTCGCCCAGATAATTGCCGCGGATGCCCGCGCCGTTGTCGCTGAACCAGATCGACCCGTCCGACTTCACCACCACGTCGTTGGGCCCGGTCAGCTGAACGCCCTCAAAATGCGAGGCCAGCACCGTCACCGTCCCGTCATGCTCGGTCCGGGTCAGCGTGCGGCTGCCGAGTTCGCAGGTGATCAGGCGGCCCTGGCGATCGCGGGTATTGCCGTCGGGATAGCCGGCGGGATTGCGCAGCGTCGCGACCTGACCGGTGATCTCATCCCAGCGCAACAGCGCATTGTTGGGGATGTCGGAGAACAGAAGATATTGCCCGTCCCCGTAATACGCCGGCCCTTCGGTGAAGCGGAACCCGGTGGCGACGCGCTCGATCGCGGCGTGGCCCAGCACCATGTGCTGGAAGCGCTTATCCAGAACGATGATGTCCGGATCGGGGTAACGGATGGGGCTGGAACGGTCCCAACGGCTTTGGCTCATGTCTTATCTCCTCCTGAGCAGATGCCCGGCAGTGGACACCGATCCGCGCCCGGCGGCAAACTGGGGTCCTCACTTCAAGGAGGTTCCAGTCCATGGCGTTGTACGAAATGCGCACCTACACCCTGCACGTTGGCAAAATGGGGGAAGCGGTCAAACTCTACCAACAGTTCGGCTTTCCGGCCCTCCAGAAGGGCGGTCACGATGCCAAACTGGTCGGCTATTTTCAGGCCGATACCGGCATGATCAACCAGCTCGTCCACATCTGGAAGTTCGACGACGACGCCGATCGGCGGGCGCATTGGGCGGCGGTGTTCGCGAGCAGCGATTTCATCGATGGCTTCGCCGCGAAGTTCCGGCCGCTGGTCGCCACCCAGGAAGTCAAACTCCTGACCGCCGCGCCCTGGGGCCCGCATCCGTAACCGAAAAATAACAGGAGGAAACAACCATGGGCCCAAAGCTCGTCGATTACCTGCTCTACGAAAAAGAGGATAACGGCATCCTCTGGATCAAATTCAACCGGCCGGAACGGATGAACGCCCTCGTCGGCACCGCCGAGGAAAACAGCACCGTCGCCAAAGTCGGCGAATACATGCGCGCCGGCGACGACGACCCCGATGTGCGGGTGATCGTCCTGACCGGAGTCGGGCGCGGCTTCTGCTCGGGCGCCAACCTCGGCTCCCGCAACGGCGGTGAGGACAAGGGGGAGAACTTCTCCGGCAATCGTGGCGCGCATGACGGGCCGGATGCGGCGCGGCAGCATTTCTTCCACGGCTTCACCGATCTGCACCGCGACATCTCGCTGATCCGCAAGCCAACCATCGCCATGATCAACGGCGCCGCCGTCGGCTCCGGCATGGATATGGCGCTGCATTGCGACATCCGCATTGGCTGCGACAAGACCCGCTTCATCGCCTACCACAACGCCGGTCAGATCATCGAAAACGGCGGCTGCTACTATCTGCCCAAGATGATCGGCCTCGGCCGGGCGCTGGAGCTGGCTTACACCGGGGAGGTCAATGCCGAGACCGCCTACCGCTGGGGCATGCTGAACCATCTGGTGTCGTCGGAGGAGCTGGAAGCCACCACACGCGCTCTGTGCGCCCGGATGCTGGCCATCCCGCCGCTGGTGCAGTGGATCAGCAAGCGCGTGATGCGGGCGGCCCAGGACAGCACGTTGGAACAGACGATGGTCCTGACCTCCAACGCCGGCGGCATCCTGCAGCAATCGGAAGACGCGGTCGAAGCCCGCCGTGCCTTCATCGAGAAGCGCAAGGGCGTGTTCAAGGGGCGTTAACAAAAGCGGCGACGGCCTCTCTTCCCCGTCATCCCCGCGCTTGTCCCATGGGCGCTAACACTGGGAGGGATGGCAGCAAATACCGTCATCCCCTGGCTTGTCCCGGGGTCCTTGGTTTCCGCTTGGACCGCGATTGGTCCCGGGGACAAGC
>CAIUPC010000598.1 GCA_903900905.1 uncultured Acetobacteraceae bacterium | reverse complement strand
GGCTACATCATGCCGGCGATCGCCAGTGAGCGCTCCTTCCAAGGCCTCGCCCGCGCGGCGGGGCGGGAGGATTGGCTCGCCGATCCGCGCTTCGCCCTGTACGCCCCGCGGCGGCAGAACTGGGGGGAATTGGTGGATGAGCTGGAGGTGTGGTCCTCGGCCCTGACCACCGCCGAATGCCAGGCGGCGTTTGACCGGACGGGCGTGCCGAGTTCGCCCTATCGCACGGTGCGGGAGGTCATGAGCGACCCGCAGCTGGCGCATCGCGGCGCCTGGGCGACGGTGGAGGACAAGGCCGGAACGTTCCAGGTGTTGAACCCGCCGTTCCGGTTTTCAGAGGCCTCGGTGGGTGTGCGCGGCTTCGCGGCCGGGCTGGGCGAGCACACGCGGCCGGTGCTGGAAGACGTTGGGTACACGGATGCGGAGGTCGATGCGCTGGTGGCAAGCGGGGTGGTGCGGGCGGGTTAGCCCGCCCCGGCCAGTTTCGTTGCCAAAAACCGCGACAGCGCCGCGTTGACCGCGACCGGGTTTTCCTGCGCCATCCAATGGCCTGATTCCACAACGACTTCGGTCAGGTCAGAGCAGAACGCACGCATCGGTTCGGCCAGGCGCGAGTCCACCGTTTCGCAGACATAGTCGTAGGCCCCGTGCAGGAACAGAACCGGGAGCGTAATCCGGCCGCCATTTTGGGCCTTGGCGGCATAGTCAATGTTGCGCTCGTGATTCATGTACCAGGAGTCGGGGCCGAAAAAGCCGTTGCGCTCCAGCGAAGCCACATAGGCCGCCAAATCGGCTTCGGTCAGCACATCGGCGTCGCGGGGCACGGCGGGGGCTTTGCCGGTGCCGCCGAACCAGCCGCCGTCGCGGCGGATGGTGGCGGTGCGCGCTGGTTGCCCCTTGCCGGCTTTGCTGCCTTTGCGGAACAGGGCTTTGACGGTGTCGCCGACATTCACCTCGAATGCCGTGCGGGCGGCATCGAAATTCTCCTCGTAGAACAGCTGGTAATCCCACTGGGCGGCGGGGAACGTTGCTTCTTCGTAAATCCCGCGGTCGGCCAGGCCGATGGTGTTGGCCGGGGCGAAGCCTTCGGGGATATAGGGGACGCAGAGAGTGGCGATGCCATGGCAACGATCGGGGTGGTGGCTGGCCAGGCTCCAGACCACCGGGCTGCCCCAGTCATGGCCGACCCAGATGGCTTTGGGGCGGGCGAGGGAGTCGAGGAGGTCGAGCATGTCGCGGACGCTGTGTTCCAGCGCGTAATCCGCGTGCCGCGGGTAGAGGCTGGAGCGCCCGTAGCCGCGCATATCCGGCGCGATGCAGCGGTAGCCAAGCGCGGCGAAGACCGGGAGTTGATGCCGCCAGGACGTTGATAGCTCCGGCCAGCCGTGCACGAAGATCAGCAGCGGCGCCTCAGCCGCGCCACAAGCGAGATAAAAGCTGGTGTGGCGGTCGGTGCGCAGCACGTGTTCGGTGATCGGGAACATGGCGGTGGTCCTGTCAGGCGCGGAAGGCGGCGGCGTAGGCGTCGGGCTTGAAGCCGACGAGCAGGGTGCCGTTGATGTCGAGCACCGGGCGTTTGATCATCGACGGCTGCACCAGCATCAACGCGATGGCCTTGTCCTGATCGAGATTGGCTTTGTCGGCGTCGGGCAGTTTGCGGAAGGTGGTGCCGGCGCGGTTGAGCAGCGCTTCCCACCCCGTTTGTCCGGCCCAGCGGATGAGGCTGGCGCGATCGATGCCCTGGGTTTTGTAGTCGTGGAAGGCGTGCGGGATGGCGTGCGTGTCCAGCCAGGCGCGGGCCTTTTTCATGGTGTCGCAGGCTTTGATGCCGTGGATGGTGACGGTCTGGGTCATGGTTTTTATCCTGTCAGTCCCAGGAAGCTTTGGATCACGGGGATGACCGTTTCGGGGGCGTCTTCCTGAATGTAATGGCCAGCACCGGGGACTTCCACGATCGGCGCGTTGGGCCAGATGCCCTGGAAATCGGCGATTGCCAAGGCGGCGGGGATGGCGCGGTCCAGCATGCCCTCAATCATGATCGCCGGTTTGTCTTTAAGGCTGGGGACGCCGGCCACGCCCTCCCGCACGAAGTCGCGGATACGGCCGAGCGCCAGGTCCAGCGGGAAGTCGATCGCGCCGCGGCAGTCCGCGGGCGTTGCGAACGGTGCGGCATAGGCGCGGATGAAGGTGGGATCGACGCGGTCCAGCCGTTCGAGGCCGACGATCTGCATGACCGACAGGATGGTGGAGCCGAGATGCGATAACACCGCCTCGGTCCGGCCGGTGTCCAGGCCTTCTTTGATCCAGCGGAACCAGGGGGTCTCCAGCGGGTTCGGCAGGTCGCGGCGGCCGGCGGCGCCGTAGCCGCAGACGGTGTTCATGAGGACGAGGCTGTCGATGCGCCCGGGGTGGCGGACGGCATAGCCGATACCGATGGGGCCGCCCCAGTCCTGCATGACGAGGGTGATGTTGTGGAGGTCGAGGCTGTCGATCAGCGCTGTCAGATTCTCGACATGGGTGCGGAGGGTGTAGGTTTTTTCGGGTGGGGTCTCGGATTTGCCGAAGCCCATGTGGTCGGGGACGATGACGCGGTGGGTTTTTGCCAGCGGGGCGACGAAGCGGCGGTAGATGTAGCCCCAGGTTGGCTGGCCGTGCAGGAGGATGACGGGGCGGGCGGATGGGGCGCCCTCATCGATGTAGTGCTGGCGGAAGCCGGCTTCGGTGCAGAAGCGGGGGGTGAAGGGCCAGGTGCCGTCGAAGGTTTCATCGGCGGGGATCATGGGAGGGGCCTTGTGGGTGGAGGGGCGTTGTGCGGGTTTATCCTGGTGCATCATGCCACGCCCAGGGCAGTTGCATATGGCATGATTGCAACCTCGGTTATGGTCGCGCTTGCCGCTACCGGATTCACAGATTGCGGAAACGATTTTCGCGCGTTCTGCTCTACGACGTCATGGCCCGGCTTGTCCGGGCCACCTATCGCGGCACGGTGCGGTGGGGGTGGCCCGGACAAGCCGGGCCATGACGGGGAGAAAATACCATTGTCCTCACCTGCCAAATTTTCGTTCCCGCGATCTGTGAATCCGGTAGGGCTTGTCCGGGCCACTGCCCAAGGCACCGGTGCTGGTACCGGTGGCCCGGACAAGCCGGGCCATGACGTTGTAGAGCAGAACGCGCGAAAATCGTTTCCGCGATCTGTGAATCCGGTAGGGTCAAACCTGAGCATGACGCGCGGAACAATCACCGCCCCAAAGCCGCCGCGACCGCGCGGCCGAGGAACGCCAGCGCCCCGGCCCCGCGGGCGGGATCCAGCATCTGATCATCCCGCGCCAGCAGCGCCAGCAAGGCCGGTGGCCCGGCGCCGGGCACCAGCACCAGCGCATCGTGCCCGGCCAATCCGGCGGCTTCCGCGTGCAACCGCCGCGCCTCGGTGACGGAATCCCGGTAAAGGACCTGCCGACCACCGAGTAGCGAATCAACCAGACCTTGGGGGAGGGGACGAACCCCCGGCAGCAGCGCCTCCATGCACAGATGCACCGCGTCCACCGCTAAAATCCCCGGCAATTCCCCGGTCACGCAATCCAGAGTGTCGGAGGCCCGCAGCAAGGCCAGCACCGCCTCCTGCACCCGCCCGGCCAGACCCGCGGCGGCACGGCCAGCGGCCAGCACGTCATCGGCACGGGCCGCCATCGCCGCCGCCTGCGCCCGCTCCGCCATCACCATCGCCGCCATGTGATCGGCCAAAGCCTCCCCATGCACGCGGCTTGGGGGCGCCAGCACGCGGTACAGATCGGGGTTGTCAGCCAGCCAGGACGGGTTCGCCCGCAGGAACGCCTCAACCCGGTCGTGATCGGGGAGGGTCATGCGGGCAATGCCAATCAGACGATCTTCTGGCCGGTCGCGGCCCAGTCGGCCATGAACGCGGCCAGGCCCTTATCGGTCAGCGGATGCGCGAACAGCGCCCGCAGCACGTTCGGCGGCAAAGTGGCGACATGCGCGCCCAGCTTGGCGGCCTGGACGACATGCATGGTGTGGCGGACGGAGGCCACCAAAACCTCGGTCTTGAAGGGGTAGTTCTGGTAGATCTCCATGATCTCCGCGATCAGGCCCATGCCGTCCTGGCCGATATCGTCGAGGCGGCCAACGAAGGGGGAGATAAACGCCGCACCGGCCTTCGCCGCCAGCAGCGCCTGCGCGGGGGAGAAGCAGAGCGTCACATTCACCTGCACCCCGTCATTGGACAGATGCTTGCAGGCGCGCAGCCCGTCCGGGGTCAGCGGCACCTTGATGGCGACGTTCTTGGCGATGCGGCGCAGCACGGCGGCCTCGGCCATCATGCCGTCGAAGTCCATGGCGGCGACCTCGGCGCTGACGGGGCCATCGACGATCGCGCAAATTTCAGCGATCACGTCAACGAACTGTTTACCACTTTTTGCGATAAGGGAGGGGTTGGTCGTCACCCCATCCAGCAAGCCGCTGGCGGCGAGCGACTTAATTTCTGCCGTGTCGGCGGTGTCGACGAAGAACTTCATGGACTTGCTCCGGTGTTCGCGGGCCGGCTTGCCGGCATCATCAGGCGGGTCGATAGGGGTGGTTCGATCAGGATCATACAGGATGTTGCTGGACCTAGACAGAGGCTCCCCACCGGTCAGGCGTGTGACAGTCCTGTTGCCGTACCCGTTTCCGCGCCCGTTTGACTACGCGGTGCCGGAAGGGCTCGACCCGCAACCCGGCGACATCGTCCTGGTGCCGCTGAACCGGCGGGAGGAAACCGGCGTCGTCTGGGACTCGGCTCCCGACGAAACCGTGCCGGGGCACAAGCTGAAACCGCTGATTGCCATCGTCGACACGCCCCCGATGGCGGAGCCGCTGCGCCGGCTGGTGGACTGGATGGCGGCTTACACGCTGTCGCCGCCGGGTGAGGTCATGGCCATGGCGCTGCGCGTGGTGCGTCAGTTGCCCGGCCCGACCAGCGGCTGGCGGCGCGCCTCGCCCTTGCCGGAGGTGCGCATGACGGAGGCGCGCCAGAAAGTGCTCGCCGCCCTCGCGGCGCATGAACCGGTCTCTGGCCCCGACCTCGCCCGCGCCGCCGGGGTTAGTGCCGCGGTGGTACGCGGCATGGCGGATCACGGGCTGCTTGTCCCCGCTCTGCTGCCCGAAATTGCGCCCTTTGGTCGGCCGCTGGTGTCGGATGCGGATGTGGTGCTGTCGGCGGATCAGGCCTCCGTCGCCACCGCGCTGCGGGCTAAAGTCGCGGCACGGGCCTTTTCGGTCACGCTGCTGGACGGGGTCACCGGCTCCGGCAAGACCGAGGTCTATCTGGAAGCGGTCGCCGAATGCCTGCGCCAGAACCGCCAGGCGCTGGTGCTGCTGCCGGAGATCGCCCTGTCCTCCCAATGGCTATCGCGGTTTGAGCGGCGGTTCGGGGTGGCGCCGGCGGTCTGGCACTCCGACCTCGGCAGCCGGGTGCGGCGCATCACCTGGCGCGCCGTCGCCGAAGGCCGCGCCCCCGTCGTTGTCGGTGCCCGGTCGGCTTTGTTCCTGCCCTTCCCCGATCTGGGCCTGGTGATCGTGGATGAGGAGCACGAGACCGCGTTCAAGCAGGAAGACGGCGTGGTCTATAACGCCCGCGACATGGCGGTGGTGCGGGCCCGGTTCTGCGCGGCGCCGGCGGTGCTGGTGTCTGCCACGCCCAGCCTGGAAACGGTCGCGAATGTGGAGGCCGGGCGCTACAGCCGCCTGCATCTGCCCAGCCGCCATGCCGGCGCGGCGCTGCCGACAATTGAGGCTATCGACCTGCGCGAAACCCCGCCGGAACGCGGCCGGTTTCTGGCCCCGCCGCTGGTCGCGGCCGTGCAGCAGTCGCTGGAGCGGGGGGAGCAGGCGATGCTGTTCCTCAATCGCCGCGGCTATGCGCCGCTGACTTTGTGCCGCACCTGCGGCCACCGCATGCAATGCCCCAACTGCACCGCCTGGCTGGTGGAGCACCGCGCCCGCCGCGAACTGCAATGCCACCATTGCGGCCATGCGGTGCCGATCCCGATCGAATGCCCGGAATGCAAGGCGCCGCACAGCCTGACGCCGGTTGGGCCGGGCGTGGAGCGCATCACCGAGGAGGCCACGCTGATCTTCCCCGACGCCCGCATCCTGGTGATGGCGAGCGACACCATGCCCGGCCCCGACGCCGCCGCCGAAGCCGCCCGCGCGATCGAGGCGCGGGAGGTGGACCTCATCATCGGCACCCAGATCGTCGCCAAGGGGTGGCATTTCCCGCATCTGACCCTCGTCGGCGTGGTGGATGCGGATCTGGGGCTGGCGGGCGGGGATTTGCGGGCGTCGGAACGGACGGTGCAACTGCTGCACCAGGTCGCTGGCCGCGCCGGCCGTGCCGAGGCGCCCGGCCGCGTGTTGCTGCAAACCTTCAGCCCGGAGCATCCGGTTATGCAGGCTTTGCTGCGCGGCAATCTGGAGGATTTTATGGCCAGCGAGGCCGCCCAACGCCGCCCCGGCAACTGGCCGCCTTATGGGCGGTTGGCGGCGCTGATCGTCAGCGCTGACTCGGCGGCCTCGGCGGATGCCCTGGCACGCGATCTGGGCCAGGCGGCGCCGTTCGGAGATGGGATCCAGGTACTGGGCCCGGCCCCCGCACCGCTGTCGATCCTACGCGGTCGGCATCGCCGCCGGCTGTTGCTGAAGACAAGGCGCGACGTGGCGGTTCAGCCGCTGCTGCTGGCCTGGTTGGCGAAGGTGAAGGTGCCGCGCGAGGGGCGCGTCGATGTGGATGTGGACCCGGTGTCGTTTTTATAGCGGGCGGCGTCGATTTTCCGGATCGCGTCAACGGTTTGTTAACTTCTCCCCCCGATAATGCAAAAGCCGGTGGGGACTGGCCCCACCGGCCTCTCACGAGAGGAGCACGAGATGATAAAGCATCTCTTGATCCTGGCGCTGTTATACGCGGTCATTGAGGTCGAAATCAAGATCAAGATGACACGCAAGCCGATCATTCGGCGGCGGCGTTAGGGAAAGGGCAGGCCCGTTCGCGGGTCTGCCTTCCCCTCGTGACCTTGGTTACTCCGCCGCCATCGGCAACCGCTCCCGCCGCATCATATCCGCGACCAGGAACGCCAGTTCCAGCGACTGCGATCCGTTCAGCCGCGGGTCGCACAGCGTGTGGTAGCGGGCATCCAGGCCGGCATCGTCCAACCCCTCCGCCCCACCGGTGCACTCCGTCACGTCCTTGCCGGTCATTTCGACATGGATGCCGCCGGGATGCGTGCCCTCCGCCGCGTGGATGGCGAAGAAGGCGCGGATTTCCGCCAGCACCTTGTCGAAGGGCCGCGTCTTGCGCCCGGTCGTCGAGGTGATGGTGTTGCCGTGCATCGGATCGCTGCACCAGCCGACAACCCGTCCCTCCCGCTGCACCGCGCGGATCAGCGCCGGCAGGTTTTGGCCGAGCGTCGCTTCCCCCATGCGGCAGATCAGGGTCATGCGGCCGGGCTCGTTCGCGGGGTTCAGGATGTCGAGCAAGCGCAGCAGATCGTCCGGTTGCAGCGACGGACCGCACTTCATGGCGATGGGGTTCGCCACGCCACGCAGGAATTCCACATGCGCGTGGTCATGCTGACGGGTGCGATCGCCGATCCAGAGGAGATGGGCGGAGCAGCCGTACCAATCGCCGGTGAGGCTGTCCTGGCGGGTCAGCGCTTCCTCATAGGGCAGTAGTAGCGCCTCATGGCTGGTGTAGAGGTCGACTGTCCGCATTTCCGGCGAGTCGATGCCGCAGGCGGCCATGAAGCCCAGCGACTCCTGGATGCGGCGGGACAAAGCGGTATAGCGCTCCCCCTGCGCCGACTGCGCGACGAAATTCTGGTTCCACTGTTGCACCAACCGCAGATCCGCGAACCCACCCTGGGTGAAGGCCCGCAGCAGGTTCATCGTGATGGCGGACTGGCTGTAAGCGCGCCCCATGCGGGCGGGATCGGGCACGCGCGCGGCCTCGGTGAAGGCATCGCCGTTGATGATGTCACCGCGATAGGATGGCAACGATACACCGTTTACCGTTTCGATATCAGACGATCGGGGTTTGGCGAACTGCCCGGCCATGCGCGCCAGCTTCACCACCGGCATGGCGCCTGCGTAGCTGAGCACCACCGCCATTTGCAACATCACTTTGACCGTGTCGCGCACGGCATTGGCGTGGAACTCCCCGAAGGATTCCGCGCAGTCGCCGCCTTGCAACAGGAAGGCCTGACCGAGCGCGACCTTGGCCAGGGCGGCTTTCAGCGCCCGCGCCTCCCCGGCGAAAATCAGCGGTGGCATCGCGCGCAGATTGTCCTCTGCCGCGGCCAAACCGGCCGCGTCCGGATACGCCGGCGCCTGCCTGATCGGCAGGGCGCGCCAGGTTTGCGGGGACCAGGTCATCGTTGGCCCCCTGTTTGATCAGGGGTGGATGGGCCGGTGAGAACGTCGAAATCGGTCATGGGAGCCTCCTTGGGAAAGAAAGGCCGACCGGGTCGGGCGGGGATTTCGCGATGACACTCGTACGCCAAAAAGCAAAAAAGCCGCCTGAACCGGGCGGCTTCGGGAACTTGCTTACTCGTGCACGATCCTAGGCCGCCGGATTATACCAGCGGTACCAAAATCGAGCGACAAGCGTGGTCACGGTGTGGGCCATGACACAGACATAGGCGCTTCAGGCGCGCGGAGCAAGCCCACCCTGCTTTTCGATGAAGGCCGCGATCTCCGCCACCGCCACGCCGGCGCGAATGTTCGCGAAGACGAACGGCCGATCACCGCGCATTTTTTTGGCGTCGCGGTCCATGACCTCGAGGCTGGCACCGACCATGGGCGCGAGGTCGATCTTGTTGATCACCAGCATGTCGGAGCGGGTGATGCCCGGCCCGCCCTTGCGGGGGATTTTGTCGCCGGCCGAAACGTCGATGACGTAGATCGTCAGATCCGCCAGCTCCGGGCTGAAGGTGGCCGCGAGATTGTCGCCACCGCTTTCGATCAGCATCAGATCGAGATTGGGGAAGCGGCGGTTCAACTCCGCTACGCCGGCGAGGTTGATCGAGGCGTCCTCCCGGATCGCCGTATGCGGGCAGCCGCCGGTTTCGATGCCCATGATTCGTTCCGGTGGCAATGAGCCGGCGCGGGTCAGGAATTCGGCATCTTCCTTGGTGTAGATGTCGTTGGTGATCGCGGCGATTTCGTAGTGATCGCGGAAATGCTTGCAGAGAGCATCCATCAGCGCGGTTTTGCCGGTGCCGACGGGGCCGCCGACACCGACGCGGAGGGGGCCATGCTTGGATGCGGTCATGAGCGGAACAACCTTGTGTACTGGGTTTCATGCCGGAGTGCGGCGAGATCGGATCGAAATGCGCAACCGCCGAGATCGTCCAGCGTGGCCTTGCGGGTTTCGGTGGCGGTGGCGACGATGACGGGCTCCAACGCCGCCAGGACGCGCAGCCCGGCGGTCTGACCGAGCGGCACGAGGCGCACGGCGGCCGAAATCAAATTGCTGGCGAAAGCTTGCAGGTACGCGGCGGCCGTGTCGTCCTCCGGGATCGCATGCGCGCCGGCCAGGGCGCCGACGGCAACCGGGTAAGGTGTTCGTTCCGGGATTGGCGGTTGCCCCCAGGGCGCGGCGGCGAGGACAAACGCCTGTCCCTGAGCCAGAGATTCGTTGAACCGTTCCCGCCCCGATGCGGTGGCGAGGGCCAGCGACGCAATCTCGTCCAGCGTCAGCGCAGGCGTGGGTGGCGGGCCTGCGCCCGCCATGACGGTTGAGGTAGCGCACGAGGCGCGATGTGCGTGACGCAGCAGGATCGTATCGGTGCGGCCAGTGCCGCGGGCGAGCACGTCTTCGAGCCAGGCCTGCAACGTGGCCTCATTGGCAACGTCGCCCACATCCACGGCCCATTCCAGGCCGTGGGAATAGGCGAAGGCGCCAACCGGAAAGGCCGGCGAAAGCCAGGCCATCAGCTTGAGCAGCGGGACAGGCGAGGGCGCTTTATCCGTGATGGTGGTCGTCATCGTCGCCATGGTGGTGATGGCCGCCGCCGCCGGCCGCGTAGGCGCCGGGCTCGGGATCGAAGGGGGCATCGATATGATCGACATGCCCGCCCAGGCCTTCAACCATTTCCTCGATCACATGGTCGAAGCGGATGCGGATGCGGTCACCCAGCAGTTGCACCGGCAGATGCCGGTTACCGAGGTGCCAGGCGATGCGAACCAGTTCCCCGTCGTCATGGGCATGGATTTCCAGCAGCGGCTCCGGCCGGGCGCGGACGCGGACGATGCCGCCGTCCACCGGCAGTCCATCGCCATCCCGCAACCGGACCGCTTGCGGCAGGTCGATCAGCACATCCGAACCGCCCTCAGTCCGCAGTACAATCCGGCGGCGATGACGGCGGTCGAAGTCGATCAGAACGTGATCGACCTCCCGCGCTGCGTCCCAGGTGCCGGCGGGAAGGACGTGGTCCGCGCGCATCAAAACAGGAAATACCGCTGCGCCATCGGCAGCACCGTCGCCGGCTCGCAGGTCAACAGCACGCCGTCGGCGCGGACCTCGTAGGTTTCCGCATCGACCTCGATGTGGGGCATGGCGTTGTTGTGGATCATCGACG
>CAIUPC010000597.1 GCA_903900905.1 uncultured Acetobacteraceae bacterium | reverse complement strand
GCGCACCGTGCCGCGATAGGTGGCCCGGACAAGCCGGGCCATGACGATATAGAGCAAGACAGACGAAAATCGTTTCCGCGATCTGTGAATTCGGTAGGGCCTGACCCGAGCATGACGAAAGTGCAGCAGCGCTGGCGCCAAATCATTAAACCGGACAGCAGTGGGCTTGTCCCGGGGATGACGCTGAGCGTTCGACTGTGGCGCACGTCGATCCAAATGCGATCCCCCTGCCCAGGTTGATCCCGAACCATAGACTCGCTACATCCGGCACATGGAGCAGAAAATCATTCCCACCTTCGACGTCCCCCTGATGCCAATCCTGATCGCGCCGCATGCGCGGTTGAAGGCGAAGGCGCGCGCCGTGGGCAAAGCCGACGATGACGCGGTGCGCGGCATTATCCCGCGCATGTTCGCGACCATGTACACCGCGCCCGGCATCGGCCTCGCCGCGCCGCAGGTGGATCTGGGGCTGCGGCTGCTGGTGATCGACCTGATGCCGGACAACAAGCCGGCGCCGATAACCATGATCAATCCGGAGATTATTGGCCTGAGCACCGAGCTGGCGGTCCGCGAAGAGGGCTGCCTGTCGCTGCCAAACATGTATGCCGAGGTCACCCGCCCCGCCCGGGTGAAGGTCCGCTACCTGGATCAGACCGGTGCGCGGCAGGAGATGGAGGCAGAAAACCTGCTGTCAGCCTGCATCCAGCATGAGATTGACCACCTCGACGGCGTGCTGTTCGTCGATCATCTGTCAATCCTGAAGCGCAACATGATCATGCGCAAGCTGGCCAAAGAGCAGAAGCTGAAACGGTAAACCGCCATGCGCGTCATCTTCATGGGCAGCCCGGATTTCGCCGTGCCGGCGCTGCGCGCGTTGCACGATGCCGGGCATGAGATCGCCGCCGTCTATTGCCAGCCGCCCCGCCCCGCCGGGCGCGGCCAATCCGTGCGGCGCTGCCCGGTGCATGTGGCGGCCGATGCCCTTGGATTCCTCGTGCGCACCCCTGCCCGGCTGCGTAACGACCTGGAGGCCCAGGCCGCCTTCGCCGCATTAAACGCCGATGTCGCGGTGGTCGCGGCCTATGGGCTGATCCTGCCGCAAGCGATGCTGGATGCGCCACGCCTCGGATGCCTGAACATCCATGCCAGCCTGCTGCCGCGCTGGCGCGGGGCGGGGCCAATTCAGGCTTCCATCCTCGCGGGGGATGCGGAAACCGGGGTCACCATCATGCAGATGGAAGCCGGCCTCGACACCGGCCCGATGTTGCTGCGCGACTCGGTGCCGATTACCGCGGAGACCACGACGGCGGCGCTGCACGATGTGCTGGCGGAGTTGGGCGGACGGCTGATTCTGCGGGCGCTGCATGAAGCGCCCGCGCCGGTGCCGCAGCCGGAGGATGGGGTGACCTACGCCCCGAAGCTGTCGCGTGACGATGGGCGATTGGACTGGACGCTCGACGCGGCGGCGCTGGATCGGCGGGTGCGGGCCTTTGATCCCTGGCCGGGGACGTTTACGACGCTGGATGGGGTGGTTTTTAAGGTTCTGGGGGTTGCCCTCTCCCCCGCTCCCTCGCAATTCGTTGTGCCCGGCACTGTGCTCGACCATGCGCTGACGATCGCCTGTGGCGCCGGCGCGCTGCGGTTGACGCGGGTGCAATTGCCGGGCCGGGGCGCCATGGACGCGGCCGCGTTCCTGCGCGGGCGGGCGGTGGCCGCGGGCACCGTGCTCGGCGGATGACGCGCTGGGCGCTCCTGCTGGAATATAACGGCGGCGCCTTTGTCGGCTGGCAGCGCCAGGATTCCGGCGTGTCGCTGCAGGAGGTCCTGGAACAGGCCGCGACCCATCTGAACAAGGGTGCCCCGGTGTCCAGCATCGTGGCCGGGCGCACGGATTCCGGCGTGCATGCCGAAGCCCAGGTGGCGATGATCACGCTGCCCGACGGCTACCAGCCGCGCCAGGTCCGCGACGCCCTGAACTACCACATGAAGCCGCATCTGCTGGTGGTGCGCCAGGCGGCGGTCGCGGCGGAGGGCTGGAATCCCCGCTTTTCCGCCATTCATCGGGCCTATCGCTACCGCATCCTCAATCGCCGCGCCCGCCCGGGCTTGCAGGAGGGGCAGGTTTGGCACGTCGCGGCCCCCCTGGACGCCGAACGCATGCACGAAGCGGCACAACGGCTGTTGGGCAAGCACGATTTCACGTCATTCCGCGCCGCCGCCTGCCAGGCCAAAAGCCCGATCCGCACGCTCGAACGCCTGGATGTGACCCGGGAGGGGGAGATCATCACCTTCGCGGTGGAGGCCCGCAGCTTCCTGCACCATCAGGTGCGCAACTTTGTCGGCACCCTGCGCCTTGTCGGCGACGGCACCTGGTCACCGGAACGGGTGACCCTGGCATTGGCGGCCCGCCACCGCTCCGCCGCCGGCCCGACCGCCCCGGCCGAGGGCCTGGCGCTGGTCAGCGTGCGCTATCCGGTCGACCCCTTCGCGGAAGGCGCCGGAACCAGCCCGATCTGATCAGGGATCAAGGCCCGGGGGTGAGCAAAGCCTCCAGCAGGGCCACGCCCATGCCGATACTCTGATCGACCATCACCAGCCATACCGCCAATAACGGCCCGGCCCCGAATGCGAGGCGGAAGGCAAACCATTCCACCCACAAGGCCCAGCCAAAGGTGAAAACCTGCGCCGCCTGATCGACAATTGGCGGCGCCCCGAAGAAACCGGGAAGGCAGCCGAGCAGCAACAGCCCGTTCTCGGTCACGCTGCACCAGTTCCAGGCCGCGATCATGATGGGCCACAGCGCCATCCGGCTCAGCCGCGGTGCCAGCCGGTGGGTCAGGACCGCGAACAGCAGCCATGTCACCACGAACGCGACCACATGCAGCGCCATCGCATGGATCGGCGCGGCGGGCAGCGGCCCGCCGATCCAGTCCAGCATCCGCAGGCAGACCACGGCGGGGAGGCAGAAGGCGATCGCCCAAAAGCTGCGGTTCACCCCGCGCTGATCGATATCGATCAACAGGATCCCGCGCGGTTGCCCAAGCGTCAGGAGGATGGCGCCGCGCAACCCGGCGTCGATAGACGAGGTGAGTTTCACCCGTGCTCCATCGACAGCATGCCGCGGGTCATGAGCACCGCGAGCGTGCCCGCATAAATCGCCGCGACCAGCAAGACCGCCCGCGGGCCGGAACCGCCCAGCCCGTGGCGCGCCCCGAACCAGGGCAGCCACAGGCCGTAGCCCATCACGCCGAGGCTCACCAAAACCAGGATCGCCACGATGCCATTGGACGAGCCGGGCCCCTCCCCCACGATCCCCAGCACCATCAGCATGACGATCCCCAGGACCGACAAAGCGAGCTGGCACCAGTTGAAGCCGATGATGAAGCGGAGCCAGCGCGCCTCTTGCCCCCATTGCCGGGCGAGTGCGTGCGACACCAAAGCGGGGACCAGCAGCGCGCAGATCGCGGCCAGGATATCCGTCAGCCCCCGCGTGACCTTGCCGGAGAACACGGTGGCGAGACCCAGCATGAGCGGCAGCAGCAGCAGTGGGATCAGGCTGATCAGGAAGGCCGGCACGGTGTTGGGGAACAGGCCAATGGCCGCGGCATCGCCACGCAGCACGCGCCGCAGCACGGCCGTGATCCTGGGCCGAGGCGTTTGGCCGTCCGGCCAGGGGGTCATGCCTGGAACGCCGCGATCACGCCGCGA
Source organism: uncultured Acetobacteraceae bacterium (assembly GCA_903900905.1). Taxonomy (GTDB): domain Bacteria; phylum Pseudomonadota; class Alphaproteobacteria; order Acetobacterales; family Acetobacteraceae; genus Rhodopila. The sequence continues at coordinate 3,890 of CAIUPC010000597.1, read as the reverse complement.
TAGATCCGCGCGAGGTCGCGCAGCTCCGCCACCGGCACGGCCTCATCGGTCTGATGCATGGTCGCGCCGACGAGGCCGAACTCTGCCACCGGGCAGTAATTGGCGATGAAGCGGGCATCGGAGGTGCCGCCGCCGGTGTCGAGTTTGGGCTCCACCCCGGTCGCGCCGATAATGGCGTCGCGCAGGATGTCGACCATGGGGCCGGGTTTGGTGACGAAGGATTCGCCGCTGACGATGCCCTTGACCTCAAAGCTGTCGGCGAATTGGCCGACGGTCTTGCGGACCCAGGCGATCAGGTCCTTGCCGGTGTGCTTCTCGTTGAAGCGGATATTCAGCCGCGCCTTGGCCGAGGCCGGGATCAGGTTGACGGTGGGGTTGCCCACGTCGATGTCGGTAATCTGGAGCGACGATGGCTCAAACCAATCAGACCCGGCGTCCACCGGCGCGCTGGTCAGGGCGTCGAGGGCGCGGATCAGGCGATGGATCGGGTTATCGGCGCGATGCGGGTAGGCGACGTGGCCTTGGGTGCCGAAGACCTCGATCCACATATTGACGCTGCCGCGGCGGCCGATTTTGACCATGTCGCCGAGTTTCACCGGACAGGTGGGTTCGCCGACGAGGCAGAAGTCGGGGATCTGATCGTGCTCGCGCATCCATTCCAGCACTTTGACGGTGCCGTCGATGGCGGGGCCTTCCTCGTCGCCGGTGATCAGGAAGCTGATCGAGCCGGTCAGGGGCGTTTCAGCGATGTGCTGCGCGATACCGGCCACGAAGGCGGCGATGGCGCCCTTCATGTCGCAGGCGCCGCGGCCATAGAGAACGCCGTCGCGGACTTCGCCCCCGAACGGATCCGCGCGCCAGTTGCTGGCGCCGACGGGCACGACATCGGTATGGCCGGCGAAGCACAGATGCCGCCCGCCAGTGCCGATACGGGCGAACAGGTTGTCGATGTCGCCGTAGCGCAGATGCGTGACGGTGAAGCCGAGGCTTTCCAGCGCGCGGGCCAGCACGGCTTGCGAACCGCCGTCAGCCGGGGTGACCGAGTTGCAGCGGATCAGGTCCTGCGCGAGCGGGAGGGGGTCGAGAAGTTCCTTTGGGATCATCGGAGTGTCTTTGCCAGGAAATGCGCCGGGGTTCAAACAGGGCGGCTTGTGGCGGATGGATCTTAGAGCACAATTGGGTAAAATTGACCCAATTGTGCTCTGGAAGTCTTTGTTTGGTCGCATGATTCACGCCGCCGTGTGGTTCCACCTCTGGCGATCATGCTCTAGGCTACCGGCGCCGTATCGGCGGCGTCGCCCAGACTCCGCGCTTCATCGGCAAGCGCGATGACGATTTTTGTCGTGCCTGGGTCATGGAACAGGTCCCGTAAGCATTGTTCCAACTCCGCGCGGTCGGATACCAGTACGATCTGGCGCGGTTGGGGCAAATGGGGAGCGACGATCCGTGCTGGAAACGTATTGCCGATCATGCGAGCCGAGAACAGTTGATAGCTTTGCTTTGACTTCGGAATTTTGATCGTGAAACTGTACAAATTGAGATTCTGGTTCTCGAGTGTTTTGACAGTTCGAGGCTCGATAACGACGTCGAACGCGTTATCGACCAAGGATTTCAGGTCCGATGCCTGGGTTTCCAGGAAGCCCTTGATATCGAAATTCCGTCCGCCGATGAGGCTCGAGGGCCAGAGGCTTGAATGCTTTGGTTTGGGCATCGGTCAGGTCTCCAAGGCAAACGTGATTGGCAGATGATCGGACCAATTGGGCGCCGGCTTTCCGTTCCGCGCGATCAGCGTCCTACCGCCTATCGACGTTACCACGCGGAGCGTCTCGGGCATGAAACTTGGGATCAGCGCGCCGCGTAGCAAGACCTGGTCGACACAATACCAGTTGCCGCCAAGCGTATCGTCCTTCCAGAAGTAGGTGCCCGGCGGGCCATTGGAATCGTTCAACAGGCGCCAAGACGGATTGTAAAATCGAGCATGCTCCTGACCGCGCCGGCGCATTGTTGGTTTTCGCTCGACGATCGTCCGCGACGCCGAGGCACCGAAAAGCCGGTGCATCATCATCGCGGGGTCAAATGGCCGCAAATTCAGGTCTCCGGCGACAACCGTGCGTTCCGCCGGGCATTCCGCCTGTTCCATCATGCGCAGCGCAACGAGGAACTGCTCCGTATCCAGCGCTTCCTCTTCTGCAGAGCGCTTCGACTTCGATCTCAGGTGCGCGAACACCATCAGCGTGGTTTCGCTGGCCATGGTCCTGACCTTAAAGGCCTCGAACCGGTCTTCAGACCTCGTCAATGCGATCTGCTTCTCGTCCAGCTTTGTCCATACATGAACATCCCCGCTGTACGGGGTCAAATGGCGTACGCACGGATCGACGACTTGCTGCAAGACCAGATCCAAACCAGCGTGCACGTTGCCGGTTTCCCCCAGGACAAGAATGTCGCTGCCCGTTTCCTTCATCAGAATCGCGATGTCCGCGGTTAACGACACCCTCTCGTCGACGTTCCAAAACGTCACGACCGTCGCGCGCCCGGCACGGGAAAGTTGTGGGCCGGGCGCGGCCATCCTCAATCGCGCAGCAGTTCGTTGATGGAGGTCTTGGCGCGGGTCTGCGCATCGACGATCTTCACGATCACCGCGCAATAGAGCGACGGGCCCGGGCTGCCATCCGGCAGCGGCTTGCCCGGCAGGGAGCCCGGCACGACGACGGAATAAGACGGCACCCGGCCCATGTAGATCTGCCCGGTCGCGCGGTCGATGATCTTGGTCGAAGCGCCGATAAACACGCCCATCGAGAGCACCGCGCCCTGCTCGACGATCACGCCCTCGGCCACTTCCGAGCGGGCGCCGATGAAGCAATCGTCCTCGATGATGACCGGATTGGCCTGCAGCGGTTCGAGCACGCCGCCAATGCCGACGCCGCCGGACAGATGGCAGTTGGCGCCGATCTGGGCGCAGGAGCCGACGGTGGCCCAGGTGTCGACCATGGTGTTACGGCCGACATAGGCGCCGAGGTTGACGAAGCTCGGCATCAGCACCGCACCCGGGGCGATGAAGGCGGATTTGCGCACGACGGCGCCTGGCACGGCGCGGAAGCCGGCTTCCTTGAAGCGGTTCTCCCCCCAGCCCTGGAACTTCATCGGCACCTTGTCCCAGACGGGCGCCCCGCCGGGGCCTTCCATCGGGACGGAGTCGGTCAGGCGGAAGGACATCAGCACGGCCTTCTTGAGCCACTGATTGACCTGCCAGTCGCCGCTGGTCTTCTCGGCCACGCGGACGGAGCCGTTGTCGAGGGCTTCAAGAGCGGCTTCCACCGCGTCGCGGGCCTCACCTTTGGTCGAGGAGGTCAGGGTATCGCGCTGTTCCCACAAATCCTCGATCGGGCGCTGCAGGCTGTGCTCGGTCATAGCTCACGTGTCCTTAGAATTGATCGGCCGGGAACTTGCGCAGAGGGGGGAGTGATGTCAACGCGGGAGATGGGGGCTGGGGGGCATCGCGGCGCTGGATCGGGCAGCGGGATCCGGATCCCTCTGTTGTCTTGCGGCTCGTGCCAGGAAAACGCAGGACATGACGATGGCTTCGATTGTGCGATCAGCCGTTCTCGGGGTGTTGCTCGCCGCCGGTGAGCCGATGCCGCAAGCCATGGTCACCTTCACGCAGGAGAGGAACAGCGTTGCCATGACCAGGTCAATGTCTTACTTTCCAGAATAATACTAACCGCGCGAACCATTGACCCATCGCTATCTGGCTAAACCGTCTTGGCCCGGACGAGCCCTACCGGATTCACAGATCGGGGAAACGAAAATTTGGCAGGTGGGGACAACGGTATTTTCTCCCCGTCATGGCCCGGCTTGTCCGGGCCAACCCCGCCCGCACCCTGCCGCGATAG
>CAIUPC010000596.1 GCA_903900905.1 uncultured Acetobacteraceae bacterium | reverse complement strand
CCCCGAATTCATGAATGTGACCTATGCCGCCTGGGCCGGGGCGGCGGATTATTTCGGCCAAAGCAAGCCGGAATACGCCGAGAATATGCGGCGCTATTATGAATACATCAGCGAGAACGACCTGGTCCTCACGCATTCGCTGATCAACCTGCAGCGCAGCCGCACCGTCGATGGCGCCTTCAACTTGCAGGAAGGCACCGCCTTGCAGGTGGTGAAAGAGACCTCGGCCGGGCTGGTGGTGCGCGGCGCGCGGGTGCTGGCGACGCTGGGGCCGCTGGCCGATGAGATCGCGGTCTACTCGCCGCGGCTCGGCCAGCACACCGACGCCCACAGCCCCTTCGCCTTGAGCTTCGCGATCCCCTGCGCCACCAAGGGGCTGCGCTTCCTCTGCCGCGACTCCTTCGATTATGGGAAGTCGCATTTCGATCACCCGCTGGGCTCGCGGTTTGAGGAAATGGACACCATCGTCTTTTTCGACGACGTGGTCGTACCCTGGGACCGGGTATTCATCTACGGCAACGTCGATCTGCTGAACAATACCGCCTACAAAACCTTCTCCTCGGCGCATACCTCGCATCAGGGCGCGGCCAAGAACCTCGCCAAATGCGAGCTGGTGCTGGGCGTGGCGCTGCTGATGACGGAGACGTTGGGCAACGCCCATCTGCCGCACTCGCAGGAGCGGATTGGCGAGCTGATGATGTACACCGAGCTGATGCGCGCCTGCATCCGCGCGTCGGAGGCCGATGCCAAACTGAACGAATATGGCGTGATGTGCCCGGCGTCGTTGCCGGCGGAAACCACCCGCAACCTGTTCATGACCGCCTATCCGCGGATGGCGGAAATTTTGCAGCTGCTGGGATCCTCCAGCCTGATGATCCTGCCGACGGAGGCCGATATGGACGGCCCGCTCGGCGGCCATATTTCGCAATATCTGGCGACCGATAACAGCGACGCACGGTCGCGGGTGAAACTGTTCCATCTGGCCTGGGATATCGCGTGCAGTTCGTTCGGGCAGCGGCAGGTGCTGTATGAGCGGTTTTTCGCGAGTGACCCCCTGACCCGCGCCCGGGCTTTGGCGGCCATCTTCCCGAAGAAAGAAATCACCGACCGCGTGCTGGCGTTTCTTAACCAGACCGATACCGTGCAACATTAGAGGGAACAGGCGATGAACCAGACAACGAAATTGCGGGCGCTGCTGCGCCAGCCCGGCATGGTCACCGCCCCCGGCGCCTATGATGGGCTGACGGCGATGCTGGTGGCGCAGGCGGGATTCCCGGCGGTGTATATGACCGGCGCCGGGACCTCGGTGGCGCAGGGTTACCCGGATTTCGGGCTGCTCACCGGCTCCGAAATGGTCGCCAATGGCGCCCGCATGGCGCGCGCGGTCGATGTGCCGGTGATCTGCGACGCCGATACCGGTTACGGCAACGAGCTGAACGTTATCCGCACCGTGCAGGATTACGAGCGCGCCGGCGTGGCGGGCATCCATATTGAGGATCAGGTCTCCCCCAAGCGCTGCGGCCATCTCGACGACAAAGAGATCGTGCCGCTGGAGGACTGGATCGCCAAAATCCGCGCCGCCGCCAGCGCCCGCCGCGACCCCGATTTCCTGCTGATCGCGCGCACCGATTCCCGCGCGGTGATGGGGTTCGAGGAATCGATCCGCCGCGCCAACGCCGCTTTGGATGCCGGCGCGGACATGGCCTTTGTCGAGGCACCGCAGACTCTGGAAGAACTGACCGCGGTGCCGAAGCTGGTGCATGGCCCGTGCCTGCTGAACGTCGTCTGGGGCGGCAAGACGCCCGATATCGATATGACGACGGCGGCGGCGCTCGGCTTCAAACTGGCCATCGTGCCGGCGCTGCTGCTGATGGCCTCCATCAGCGCCTGCGAGCAGGCGCTGGCGCGGTTCAAGGCGACCCAACGCTATCCGGAAGAAGGCGCGCTGACGGTGCGCGACGCCTTCAACCGTGTCGGCGCGGCGGAGTGGGGCGTGTTCCGCACGCAGTTCCGGGATGCCGATGTGAAGAAAGCGGCGGAGTGACCCGGTTATGATGTTTATCGTGCGCACTGAATCCGTGACTCTGGATACAACCGGCTGCGCCGTCAAAATGACCCGCCGCACGCCGGCGATCGTGCCGGGGAGCGCGGGCAGGACCGATTATTTCTGCGAGGGCGATCCGGATGCCGCGCGCGCGGCCGGGTTGCCGGTGGAGGCGGTGCATGACGGCTGGTACGCCGATGATGCCGGCGGCGGGGTGGCGGTGTTTGGGCAGGGGAAATTCTGGGAGGTTCGGGATACCCCGTTTTCTGTTCGCGAGTCCGATGCCGGGGTGGCTGAGACGGCGGCGGGGGCGGAGTTGGTCAATGTGCGCGGGGCGATTTTTGGGGTTTGAGCGGGGAGCGGAACTGGTCGGGGTGGCGGGGTTGTTGGTCCGTAAGCATGGCTGTCCGGTTTAACCTTGAGGCTGGGACTGCCATTTTTGCCGTCATGCTCGGGCTTGACCCGAGCACCCCCAAAGGATTCTGCCGCCAAAAACTATCACGTCTTAT
>CAIUPC010000595.1 GCA_903900905.1 uncultured Acetobacteraceae bacterium | reverse complement strand
TGTCCCTACAAGATTCACACATCTTTTTCATGCTGGGGCCCTGAGGCTCCAGCCATGATGGATGGCTTTGAATTGGATGTAGCCTTGGAGGATCACGACGGGTCCGGGTTTACCATAGTAGCCCGTCCATCCGCCCAGCCTGGCGCAAACCCACGTGGCATAGGCGAGGCTGCCCCTGGGATGGGGGTTCTTCTGCTTTTGCGTTTTCCCTTCCAGGGTGGCGCAGACCGCCTCGATCGCTGGTTGATCCTCGGGGTCGAAGACATCCTCGAGAGAGCGGCCGGCGACGCCGTCGCGTTCGTGCACCAACTGCAATACCTGGATCGCGGCGATCAAGGTCGCAGCTGTCAGCTTTTCGAATGGCCCCGCTTCGGCGATGCGCACCGCCTCGATATCGAAGCCTTTGGTTTTCATCGTGCGGAACAGTTGTTCGATCGTCCAACGGGCGCGATAAAAACGGGTGATTTGTTTAGCATCCGCCAGAGTGGCGACCGTGTGCGTCGTCAGCAGGCGCCAATAGGCCGGCGTGGCGCCGGGTGGTGGATCGATCTCGCGAGCCTCTACAAACGTCAAACTGATCCGCGGCGGCAGCTTCGCGGCGGCCCCGCGTGCCTTGCGGTCGGGCCGTTCGATCGTGACCAAACGGGCACGCAGAGCCAACACGGCATTGCGCGCCGGGCGGCCGGGTCCGGCAGGCAGCGCGATGGTCTCACGGCCCAGTTCGGACAAAGACGCAGTGCAGGCGAACAGCCGCGTGCCGTCCGTCAGCGCGCGGTCCTGAGCCGCGCGGATCAGCAAGTCCACATTATGCGGCCGGAGGGCGAATTCTTCGTAAATGTCGCCTTCCCGATCGGCCACCACGGTGACCCGAGACGCACCGCCCTCGGCCAGCACGCTGGCCGAGCGGGTGGCGTTCAGCCAACGGAAACTCTCCTTTTGCTCGAAGCGGCGGGTTTTACGTTCCGCTTTCTTGCCGCCGGACCGGTACAGGAATTCCGCGTGCGCAAGCCCCAGAACGGCAGCATCCATCGCGTCGATGGCAATCATGGGATGCAGTTGCAGGCTACGCTTGTCCCCGTCGTCACGCAGGCTGGTCGTATCCTGGATCGCAAGGACGTGCCGTCCCCGCACAAGGCCAGCCGTGCGGGCGCAGGCGACAGAGACAATTTCCTCCTTGGTCACACGGGGATTACGAAGAAACCGGCCAATGCCGACCTCTCCCGCCCGATCACCGCCCAAAGGCCGGATGCGGATACCGTTCTGGCCGCCCTCAATGAGCCGCTCCAGAAGATGGCCCCCCTTTTTTGCAGCCGCACGTCGCCAAACCGGCCCAGCGTCAGTTCCATCGTCATGCTCCCGAATCACCCTCAGCACATCGAGTCAGAGCATGCCGGTGCACGCAAGAGGCAAGAGCCGGGAGATGTGTGCATGCGGTAGCCCTCAAGGGGAGGGGGAGACACCATGGGTTAACATCAAGGGCGGCTGGTATAATATCAGCCCGTTAAATGCATGACGGCGTTGGGGCGCTGCCGGTGAGTCAGCTTCCATGACCCCCGGGTATAGCCAGCGCCGCACCGACGGCGTCACGCAAGGCCGGTAGGGCCTCGGCTTCAAACCAGGGATTCTTCCGCTCCCACGCCGTGGTCCGCCAGGACGGGTGCGGCAGCGGGAAGCGATCCGGCAGATGGGCGCGAAAGGCGCGCACACGGTCGGTCATTGAGGCGACGCCCCGGGCGCCACGGCCCAGCGTATCGATCTGGGCATAGGACCCGACCAACAGCGTCAGCCGGATGGACGGCATCAGACCCAGCAGCCTTGCCCGCCAGAGCGGGGCGCATTCCTTGCGCGGTGGGGCATCGCCGCCATTGGCGATCCGGCCGGGGTAGCAGAACCCCATGGGCAGGATCGCGATGCGGCTTTCGTCGTAGAACGTGTCGCGATCCATATCGAGCCAGCGGCGCAGACGCTCCCCGGAGGGATCGTTCCAGGGAATGCCGGTCTCATGCACTTTGGTGCCCGGCGCCTGACCGGCGATCAGGATGGTGGCGGTCGTGGACACGCGGAAGACCGGCCGGGGGCCGAGGGGCAAAAAATCGGCGCAGACGCGGCAGGACCGCGCCTCGGCCGCAACCTGCGCCAATCCGGTTTCAGGCGATGATGCCGCGTTCGCGCAGTTCATCGATGACCCGGGCCGCCAGGGCTTCCGGGGTTCCTTCCAGTGTTGGCAGGTGGATTTCAGGGCTCTCGGGTGCTTCGTAGGGCGCATCCACGCCGGTGAAATTGCGAATCTGTCCCGCATCCACCTTTTGATACAGGCCTTTGGGATCGCGCCGGCGGCATTCGTCCACCGGCGTGTCGACAAAAATCTCCAGGAACTCGTCCTGTTCGACCCGATCGCGCGCCAGCATCCGCTCATTCCGGTAGGGCGATATGAACGACACCAGCACGATCAGACCGGCTTCCACGAACAGCTTCGACACCTCCGCGATCCGGCGGATATTCTCCACCCGGTCGGCTTCGGAGAAGCCGAGGTCGCGGTTCAGCCCGTGCCGCACATTGTCGCCATCCAGCGTCATGGTATGCCGGCCCATGGCCAGGAGCTGTTTTTCCACCAGGTTGGCGATGGTGGATTTGCCCGCGCCGGACAGTCCGGTGAACCACAGCACCGCCGGCTTCTGGCCATTGAGCAAAGCGCGGGCGTGCTTGTCGACGTCCAGCTTATGCCAATGAATGTCGGCCCGGCTGGCCCGGGTGGCGGTGACCATGCCCGCGCCGACGGTGTTGCGCGTGAGCCGATCGATCAGGATGAAGCCGCCTAAACCGCGGCTTTCGGTATAGGGCTCGCAGGCCACGGGGTGCGACAATGACAGGGTCACGCGCCCGATTTCATTGAGATGCAGCTCCCGCACCGGGATTTCGGTGAGGCTATCGATATCGAGCCGGGTGGAGATGTCCGTTATCGTGGCGCTGACGACCTTGGTCCCCAGCATGAGCTGATATGCCCGGCCACGGAACAACGGCGTCTCATCCATCCATACCACCCAGGCCCCGATCTGGTCGGCCAGCGCCGGGAGCGGGGCAGCGGCGAACACGTCGCCGCGGGAGGCATCGATTTCGCGGTCCAGCACCAGCGTGACGGGCAGGTCATGGCCGGCCTCCGCCAGATCGCCGTCCATCGTGACGATCCGTGCGACCTTTGCCTCGACCCCGGATGTGGCGTTGATCACCGTATCGCCCGGGCGCAGCACGCCGGCTTCGATCGTGCCAGCATATCCCCGGAATTCATGGTCCGGCCGGTTGACATATTGCACCGGCATGCGGAACGGTACATCGACCCGGCGCGGCGTGGGCCGCATGGTTTCGAGCGCCAACAGCAGGGACATGCCCTGATACCATGGCATCTTTGCACTGGCACGGGTCACATTGTCGCCGTCGCGGGCGCAGACGGGGATCGCGGTGACCGCGATTCCGCCGAGACGATCGCGCAGGGCGTCGAATTCGTTGACGATGTCGTTGAACACGGCCTGGTCGAAACCAACCAGATCCATCTTGTTCACCGCCAGGATGACATCGCGGATCCCCAGGAGGGATACGATCGCCGCATGCCGGCGGGTCTGCGCCAATAACCCTTTGCGCGCATCGACCAGCAGAATGGCGACATCGCAGTTCGATGCGCCGGTGGCCATGTTCCGGGTGTATTGCTGGTGTCCGGGCGAATCCGCGAGGATGAAGCGGCGCCGATCCGTTTCGAAGAAGCGGTAGGCAACGTCGATGGTGACACCCTGCTCACGTTCGGCGGCGAGGCCATCGACCAGCAACGCATAGTCGATGCCGCCCTCCACGGTGCCGAAGCGGCGGGAGTCGCGTTCCAGCCCGAGCATGACGTCGTCGGGAATGCTGCCGCACTCGAACAGCAGGCGGCCGATGAGGGTGGATTTACCATCGTCGACACTGCCGCAGGCGAGGACGCGTAAAAGCGAGTCGGCCATCAGAAATAGCCCTCGCGCTTCTTTTTCTCCATTGAGGCATCCTGATCCTGATCGATCAGGCGGCCGGCCCGTTCGGACATTTTGGTCTCGCGCATTTCGGCGACAATGTCCTCCAGGGTTGTGGCATTGGACTCCACTGCCGCCGAAAGCGGATAGCAGCCGAGGGATCGGAACCGGACCATGCGGTATTCCGGGGTTTCATCGGGTAAAAAACGCATGCGTTCGTCGTCAACAACGATGATCTGGCCGTCGCGCGTTACGGTGGGGCGCGGGGCGGCGAAATAGAGCGGCACGACATCCATGCCTTCGGCGAGGATATAGCTCCAAACGTCGAGTTCAGTCCAATTTGATAATGGAAAAATCCGGAGCGTTTCGCCTGGTGCCAGGCTGCCATTATATAGTTTCCAAAGTTCCGGACGCTGCCGCTTTGGTTCCCAGGTGTGACCGGGGCCACGCACGGAGAAAATACGCTCTTTCGCCCGTGACCGTTCTTCGTCACGTCGGGCGCCGCCGATAGCGAAATCGTATTTGCCCTCTGTCAAAGCTTGTTTCAGGGCATCCGTCTTCATCACTTGCGTGTAGACGCTGCCGTGATCGAACGGGTTGATGTTCTGGCGCAGGCCTTCCGGGTTGGTGTGCCGGCGCAGTTCGAAGCCATAACGCTGGACCGTTTCATCACGGAACGAAATCATATCCCGGAATTTCCACGTTGTATCAATGTGCAACAACGGGAATGGCGGTTTCGCCGGATAGAAGGCCTTGCGCGCCAGATGCAACAGAACCGACGAATCCTTGCCGATGGAATATAGCAGGATCGGCCTGATGGCCTGCGCGGCGACCTCTCGCAGGATATGGATGCTCTCAGCTTCAAGCGCCTTTAGATGCGCGGGGCGCGCGGTCATGCGGGATCATCCTGTCGGTCAACGTTCGGCGTGTCGTGAACAGCGCTTATATGCCTAGCCAATCCTCCCGTAGCGCGAAAGCGTCAACCCAGGGTTTCGCGTAAATGAATGTTGCAACCGAATGTGATCAGATGCAGCGCACGATATAGGTTGGCTCCAGCGCCGCCACGATCGCGGCGGCATGGGTGGAATCGCGGGCTTCCACCATCACCTCCAGCTCCGCCGCCTGGACCGAAGAGGCAGCGAACAGGCGCTGATGCGACACTTCGATGATGTTGCCACCGCTATCGCCGATTTTACCGGCGATATCGGCCAGCACGCCGGGGCGGTCGGGGATTTGCAGATGCAGGCGCAGCAGGCGGCCGTCGCGCAGCAGGTTGCGCAACAGCACGTTGGACAGGATGCGGGCGTCGATATTGCCGCCGGTGATGGCGACACCGACTTTCTTGCCGCGGAACCGCTCGGGGAAGGTCAGCAGCGCGGCGACGCCGGCGGCACCAGCACCCTCCACGACGGTTTTGGCCCCTTCGGCGAGCAGGCCGATGGCTTCCTCGATCGCGCGTTCGGGGACGACCAGCAGATCGGTCAGGCGGCGGCGGACGATATCGAAGGGTATTTCGCCGATATCGCGAACGGCGATGCCCTCGGCGATGGTGGCGCCGCCGACGGACACCGCGCGGCCCGCCAGGCGCTGCGCCATGGCGGCATAGGCTTCGACTTCCACGCCGTAGACGGCGATGCCCGGCTTGATGGCGGTCGCGGCGATCAGACAGCCGGCGAGCAGACCACCGCCGCCAGCGGGGATCACGATGGCGTCGAGATCGGGGAAATCGGCCAGGAGTTCGAGCGCGAGGGTCCCTTGTCCTGCGATGATACCTTCGTCGTCATAGGGATGCACGAACACGAGCTGGCGTTCCTGCGCCATCTGCACGGCGTGCGCTGCCGCCTCGGCCAGGGTTTCGCCGTACAGCACGACCTCGGCCCCCCAGGCGGCGGTGCGCGTCACCTTGGTGGAGGGGGTGAATTTCGGCATCACGATCGTTGCCCGCACGCCCAGCAGCTGGGCATGGCGGGCGACGGCTTGCGCGTGATTGCCGGCGGAGACGCAGATCACGCCGCGGGCGCGTTCACCTTCGGACAGCAATGCCAGCCGGTTGGCGGCGCCGCGTTCCTTGAATGCGCCGGTGACCTGCAGATGATCAAGCTTGAGCACCACCTCCGCGCCGACGGCCTTTGAGATGGCGTGGCTGGGGAGGCTGGGGGTGCGCAGGACACGGCCGGCGATCCGCCCGGCCGCCGCTTCGATGTCGGCCAGGGTGATCATGGGTGGCGCCAAATGATTGTCATGGTCCGCGCAGGCGGATTACCCACGACTTCGTTGATGAACGCGGGCAAGCCGTGGGTGGCGGGCCTACGCCCGCCATGACGATGGGGGCGCCCGCGACGGTTCACCATTTCCGGCCTCTGATGTCAGATGAACTTGATGCCGAGGATCTCATACGACCGGTCGCCGCCAGGCGCCGGCACCGACACGGTGTCACCGACCTTTTTGCCAATCAACGCCTTGGCGAGCGGGGAGGACAGCGACAAGCGGGCGAATTTGATGTCGGCCTCATGCACGCCGACGATCTGGTAGGTCGCCTCTTTCTCGGTCTCTTCGTCCACCAGATGCACATGGGCGCCAAATTTGACGTGGTCGCCGGTCAAGGAGGAGGGGTCGATGACCTCGGCCGCCGAGACGATGACCTCCAGCTCTTCGATCCGGCCTTCGATGAAGGACTGGCGTTCACGGGCGGCGTGATACTCAGCGTTTTCCGACAGGTCGCCATGCGCGCGGGCTTCGGCGATCGCGCGGATCACCGCCGGGCGTTCCTGCGAACGTAGCACACGCAACTCGTCTTCCAACCGCTGCAGGCCGGGGGCGGTCATCGGAAACTTCTGCACGCTAAGGTCCTTCGATCATCAAGGTCGAGAATGGGAGGGTCAGCCAAGCACCGCGTCCGCGCAAGGGGAAAAGTGCCCCCTACGCGGTGTTCGGCTCAGAACGAATGGCGAAAATAGGATTGCAAGGGCGCCACTTCAAGCGTCCCGGCCCGCAAAGCCGCGATTGCGTGCACCGCCGCCCGCGCCCCGGCGAAGGTCGTGTAGTGCGGCACCCCATGCGTCAGCGCCCCACGGCGGATGGTAAAGCTGTCCGCGACCGATTGCGGGGTGGAAGCGGTGTTGATCACCAGCTGGATTTCACCCGACTTGATCGCATCCACGCAATGCGGCCGCCCCTCCAGCACCTTGTTGACGATGGTGACCGGCAGGCCGGCTTCCTTGATGCGCGCGGCGGTCCCACGGGTCGCAAGGATCGTGAAGCCCATGTCGACCAGACGCCGCGCCAACGGCGCCAGGCCTTTCTTGTCGGTCTCCTTCACCGACAGGAACACCGCGCCTTTTGTCGGCAGGACCACGCCGGCGCCGAGCTGCGCCTTGAGGAAGGCCCGCTCGAAGCTGGAATCCAACCCCATGACTTCCCCGGTGGAGCGCATTTCCGGGCCGAGGATCGTGTCCACGCCGGGGAAACGGGCGAAGGGGAACACCGCTTCCTTCACCGCCACATGCGGGGCGATGGAGTCATCGTCCAGATTGAACTGCGCCAGCTTGGCGCCGGCCATCACAAGGGCACCGATCTTGGCGACGGCGACGCCGGTGGCTTTGGCGACGAAGGGAACGGTGCGGGACGCGCGGGGATTGACCTCCAGCACGTAGATCGTGTCGTCCTTGATCGCGTATTGCACGTTCATCAGGCCGACAACGCCGAGCGCCTTGGCCATGGCTTCGGTCTCAGCCTTCAGCTCAGTGACCATCAGCGGCGACAGGGTATAGGGCGGCAAAGAACAGGCGGAGTCGCCGGAATGGATGCCGGCTTCCTCGATATGCTCCATCACGCCGGCGACGTAGACGGTGTCGCCGTCGCAGATGCAGTCGACGTCCACCTCGATCGCGTCGTTCAGGTAGCGGTCGATCAGGACGGGGTTATCGCCTGAGACCTGCACGGCTTCGCGCATATAGCGATGCAGGCCCTGGCGGTCATAGACGATCTCCATCGCGCGCCCGCCCAGCACGTAGCTGGGGCGGATGACGACGGGGTAGCCGATCCGTTCGGTGATGGCCTCGGCCTGTTCGGCGGTGCGGGCGATGCCGTTTTCCGGCTGCAGCAGGCCGAGGCGGTGCAGCAGCTTCTGGAACCGTTCCCGGTCCTCGGCGATGTCGATCGCATCGGCGCTGGTGCCGAGGATGGGGATGCCGGCTTCCGACAGCGCCTGCGACAATTTCAGCGGCGTCTGGCCGCCGTACTGCACGATGCAGCCCAGCAGGGTGCCGTTCTGCTGCTCACGGCGGATTAGGGCGATCACGTCCTCGGCCGTCAGCGGTTCGAAATACAGGCGGTCGGAGGTGTCGTAGTCGGTGCTGACGGTTTCCGGGTTGCAGTTGACCATGATGGTCTCGAACCCGGCTTCCTTCAGCGCATAGGCGGCGTGGACGCAGCAATAGTCGAACTCGATGCCCTGACCGATCCGGTTCGGGCCACCGCCGAGGATGATGATCTTCTGCCGATCGGTCGGGTCGGACTCGCAGACCGGGGCGCCGTAGCCGCCCTCGAACGTCGAATACATGTAAGGGGTGGTGGAGGCGAATTCGGCGGCGCAGGTGTCGATCCGCTTGTAGACGGCGACAACGCCGAGCGCGATGCGGGCGGCGGAGACGCTGGCTTCAGTCCGATTGGTGAGCTTTGCCAGCGTCTTGTCGGCGAAGCCCAGGGCCTTGAGGCGGCGCAGTGCGCCCGCTTCAGTCGGAATGCCGTTGGCCTGGACCGCGCGTTCGGCGGCGATGATGCTTTCGAGTTGGCGCAGGTACCAGGGGTCGAATTTGCAGGCGTCGTGGATGTCCTCCACCGACAGCCCGGCGCGCAACGCCTGGGCCGCCATCAGGATGCGGTTCGGCGTGGGGGTGGACAGCGCGGCGCGGAAGGCATCGGGCGTGCCGTCGCCGGGGGCCTCGACCTCATCGAGGCCGGACAGGCCGATCTCCATGCTGCGCAGGCCTTTTTGGAGGGCTTCGGCGAAGGAGCGGCCGATGGCCATGGCCTCGCCGACGGACTTCATCGAGGTCGTCAGCAGGGCCGGCGTGCCGGGGAATTTCTCAAAGGTGAAGCGGGGGATTTTCACCACGACGTAATCGATGGTGGGTTCGAAGCTGGCGGGCGTGACCATGGTGATGTCGTTGGTCAGCTCGTCCAGCGTGTAGCCCACGGCCAGCTTGGCGGCGATCTTGGCGATCGGGAAGCCGGTGGCCTTGGACGCCAGGGCGGACGACCGCGACACCCGCGGGTTCATCTCGATCACCACCATGCGCCCATCGGCCGGGTTCAGGCCGAACTGCACGTTGGAGCCGCCGGTATCGACGCCGATCTTGCGCAGGCAGGCGATCGAGGCGTCGCGCATACGCTGGTATTCTTTGTCGGTCAGCGTCAGCGCCGGCGCGACGGTCATGCTGTCGCCGGTATGGATACCCATCGGGTCAACGTTCTCGATCGAGCAGATGATGATGCAGTTGTCCTTGGAGTCGCGGACCACCTCCATCTCATACTCTTTCCAGCCGAGCACGGATTCTTCGATCAGCACTTCGGTGGTGGGGGAGGCTTCGAGGCCGCCGGCCACGATCTGTTCGAACTCTTCCTTGTTGTAAGCGATGCCGCCGCCGGTGCCGCCGAGGGTGAAGCTGGGGCGGATGACGGCTGGCAGGCCGGTGATGGCGAGGCCGGCGCGGGCTTCTTCCAGCGTATGGGCGATGGTGGAGCGTGGGGATTCGATGCCGATTTCCGACATGGCGTCGCGGAACTTCAGGCGATCTTCGGCGCGGTCGATGACATCGGCTTTGGCGCCGATGAGTTCGACGTTGTATTTCTTCAGCACGCCCGAGGCGTCGAGCTTCATCGCCGTGTTCAGCGCCGTCTGCCCGCCCATGGTGGGCAGAATGGCATCCGGCCGTTCCTTGGCGATGATTTTCTCCACCATCTCCGGCGTGATTGGCTCGATATAGGTGGCGTCGGCCAGGCCGGGGTCGGTCATGATGGTGGCGGGGTTGGAGTTGACCAGGATGACGCGGTAGCCCTCGGCCTTGAGGGCCTTGCAGGCCTGGGCGCCGGAATAGTCGAACTCGCAGGCCTGCCCGATGATGATGGGGCCGGCGCCGATGATCATGATGGATTTGAGGTCAGTGCGCTTGGGCATGGGTCAGGAACCTGATGGCTTGTCCCCTGGGGGACGAAAATCTTGGAAAACAGTCCAAATCCGGGCGGAGCGCGCGGGCCTTAGGCGCGCGTTCGCTCGATCAGTTCGATGAAGCGCCCGAACAGATAATGGCTGTCGCTCGGCCCCGGGCTGGCTTCGGGGTGGTACTGCACGCTGAAGGCAGGTCGATCGATGCAGGCCAGGCCTTCGTTTGAGCCATCGAACAGCGAGATATGTGTCGGCTGCACTGTCGCCGGCAGGGTCGTCAGATCCACCGCGAAGCCGTGGTTCTGGCTGGTGATCTCCACCTTCCCGGTCGTCAGGTCCTTCACCGGTTGGTTGGCGCCACGATGCCCGCGCTCCATCTTATAGGTCGAAGCGCCGAGCGCGCGGGCCAGCAGTTGGTGGCCGAGGCAGATCCCGAACACCGGCAGCCCCGAAGCCAGCACGCCCTGGATCGCCGGCACCGCGTAGACCCCGGTCGCCGCGGGATCGCCAGGGCCGTTCGACAGGAACACACCGTCGGGCTTGTGGCGCAGGATATCCTCGGCCGAGGACGTCGCCGGCACCACCGTCACCCGGCAGCCGGCGGAGGCCAGGCAGCGCAGGATGTTGCGCTTGGCCCCGAAATCCACCGCCACGACATGGTGCTTCGGCGCGGTCTGGTGCCCGGTGCCGGCGGGCCATTCATATTGGGTTTCGTCCCATTCGTAGGTCTGGGCGCAGGTGACGTCTTTGGCGAGGTCCATGCCCTCCAGCCCCGGCCAGGCCTCGGCCCGGGCACGCAGCGCCGCCAGGTCGAATTTCCCATCCGCCGGGAAAGCCAGCACGCCGGTCGGGGCGCCACCGTCGCGGACGCGCACCGTGATGGCGCGGGTATCTACGCCCGACACGCCGGTGATGCCGCGCGCCTTCAGCCAGGCATCGAGATGCTGGGCGGAGCGCCAGTTGGACGGCTCGGTGATGTCCTGCTGGATGACGAGGCCGCGGGCGGCGACGCTGCCGGCCTCCAGGTCGTCATTGTTGGTGCCGACATTGCCTATATGCGGAAAGGTAAAGGTGATGATCTGCCCGGCATAGGACGGATCCGTCAGAGTTTCCTGATATCCGGTCATGCCGGTGTTGAAGCAAAGCTCCCCCACCGGGCCGGAGGCCGGGGTATGGGCGCCGAAGCCGCGGCCCCAGAACACCGTGCCATCGGACAGGATCAGGGCGGCGGTAGCGCCAAAGGGAACAATGCCGGGAATTTCGGTCATGGCGGGTTTTTCTCCGGCGGTTTCGGCCTGCAAGTCGGTGAGCGTCAGGCCCGTGGCAGCGATGACGCTCGCCCAATGGCGGGAAGGGATCGCCCCGGCCTGGCGCCATTTGCGCACGGCTTCGGTGCTGACCCCGGCAAGCCGGGCCGCGGCGTCCGCGCCGCCCAGGCGATCGATGATGGCGTCGATGGTGATTGTCATGGGAACTGTGTAGCGGAAAATTTTTCCGGTGCCAAGAAGGGTCTGTGGAAGTCGGAAATTCTATCCGCGCGGCAATCCGATCCGCAATTGCTTGATCCGAGCCACTCAACAGCACATAGTAATGTCATGTGGCGTGTCGAGGATATCTCCATCGAACTTGACGATGAGATGACCGGCGACCCCGTTGTTACGGCACTTGTCTGGTCCCCAGGCGGCATCTTGCGGTTCATGGCCGAACCTGAGGTGCTTGGAACGATGCTGGTGCTCCATCGAACCCACGTAGAAGGCGGACAGGCGAATACCGTGGGGGCGGCTAACCTGATGGTCCTGGCACAAGCAGTGATGGAGAGGATGGACTTCGATGGACTCGTTGTTGAAGGAGCGCCTCGAACGACTGGGGCAAATCCCGGCCGTCAGCCACGCGCTCTTAGGTTCTCCCGCCAGTTTCATCCTGGCTCTGGCGTCGGGACGCATGGTCCCTAAAACAATCAGTGCCACCCGTGCATTGGTACGCCGTGGCATGCCGCTTCTGACAGCCAAACGGACGATCGAACGTCTGCTTCTCGATCGGCGGGTTATCGTGGATTTGCCGATGGTCGAGGACACGGACGTCCTGACCGCGGAACTCGCCGATGCGGGCATTCACGCACAAGGCACGGTGCAACCGAAACAGCCCGGATGAGAGAGTGACCGGAGGAAGCACGATGTTGAGAACACCCTCTCGAGATCCCGGCCTCTCTACACGCGTCCGCCGCCTGCCTTGATGGTATTGGGTGGTTGACAACCACCCATCCTGGAGGGCCCGGTTGCAGGGCAAGGCCACACTCGGTGCCGCTTTCCTCGGGGACGGCGTTCTGCCCGAACTGCCCTCGGTTGAACCCGAACCGGGGTCGTCCTGTCCAACGCTGGCGGTATCTGGGGCAGCGGCACTCACACTGACGGTCTATCGTGATGACCGGCTGTTCACGCTGCCTGTCCCGCCGGAGATGCTGCGCGTGACCGGCGGTTCCTGACAACGGATTAACGCCTCGCACCGCTATCGCGTTGAAAGCTCCCCCAACCGGGCAATGCCTATTATAAAGACCCTCCGCACACAGGAGGCCCGTATGAGCTTACGCGACCAGTTCACCGAACAGATGAAACTTTCCATGAAAGCGGGCACCGCCGCGCGGACCTCGGCCGTGCGCATGATCATGGCCAAAGTGAAGGATGCCGACATCGTCGCCCGCCCCAAAGGCGTGGATAAAATTTCCGACGAAGAGATCGCCGCCGTGCTGCGCGGCATGGTGAAATCCCGCCGGGAGTCGGTCGAACTCTACACCCAGGGCAACCGCCCCGAACTCGCCGCTAAGGAAGAGGCCGAGATCGCGGTGATCGAGAGCTTCCTGCCCCGGCAGATGGATGACGCCGCCACCGGCCAGGCCGTCGCGGACGCGGTGGCCGAGGCCGGTGCCACCAGCATCAAGGACATGGGCAAGGTCATGGCGGTGCTGAAAACCAAATACGCCGCCACGCTCGACATGGCCAAGGCCGGGCCGATCGTGAAAGCGAAGCTGTCTGCCTGATGGCTCTGCCGCCCAACTTCCTCGACGAGCTCCGCGCCCGCACCCCCCTTTCGGCCGTCATCGGTCGGCGGGTGCGGCTGGCGCGCTCGGGGCGGCAATGGAAGGGCAACTGCCCGTTCCATGGGGAGAAGACGCCGAGCTTCTATGTCTACGACGACCACTTCCACTGCTTCGGCTGCGGCGCCCACGGCGATGCCATCGGCTTCGTCATGCAGAGCCAGGGTGCCGGCTTCATGGAGGCGGTGGAGCAGCTCGCCGCCGAAGCCGGCATGGACGTGCCCAAGCCCACCCCGGAAGCCGCGGAAGCCGAACGCGAGCGCCATACGCTGGTCTCGGTCCTGCAGGCCGCCGAAGCCGCGTACAAGCGCCGGCTGTTCCTGCCGGAGGGCCGCGCCGCGCTGGATTATCTGCGCGGCCGCGGTCTGACGCTGGAAACGATCGAGCGTTTCGGCCTCGGCTGGTCCGGCGAAGGGCGGGGCGCATTGGCGGCCGATTTGACCCGCGACGGCATCACCCAGGATCAGCTGGTGGACTCCGGGCTGATGCGCCGGGATGAGGACTCGGGCCGGGTCTATGACCTGTTCTTCAATCGCGTGATGTTCCCGATCCGCGATCGCCGTGGCCGCACGATCAGCTTCGGCGGGCGCATCATGGGGGATGGCCAGCCGAAATACGTGAACGGGCCGGAAACGGCGTTGTTCTCCAAGCGCCGCAATCTCTACGGCCTCGACATGGCGCGCGCCGGCCTGCGGGAGGGTGCGACGCTGGTGGTGGTTGAGGGCTATATGGATGTCATTGCCCTCGCCCAGGCCGGGTTCGGCGGGGCGGTGGCGCCGCTCGGCACGGCGCTGACGGAAGAGCAGATGGGAGAGCTCTGGCACCTCTCGCCCATGCCGATCCTGTGTTTTGATGGGGATGCGGCGGGGTCACGGGCGGCGGCGCGGGCGGCCGAGCTGGCGTTGCCGTTGCTGGCGCCGGACCGGACCT
>CAIUPC010000594.1 GCA_903900905.1 uncultured Acetobacteraceae bacterium | reverse complement strand
CGGTAAAACCGACGAAGCCTATCTGGCCGAACACACGATCGGGTTCGATCGCGTCCGGGCCGAGGTCCTGCCGCGCTTCACCCCCACCCGCACCGCCGCGATCACCGGCCTGACGGAAGCGGATGTGGAGCGGTTTGCCGCCACGTATGGCGCGGCAAAGAAATCCTTCATCCGCATCGGCTTTGGCATGAGCCGCTTCACCCATGGCGGGCAGAACCTGCGCACGGTGGCGCTGCTGCCGGGCGTGACCGGCGCCTATGGCCGCTACGGCGGTGGCGCGCTGCTGGCGACCGCGGCGGCGTTCGATCTGAACTACAACGCGGTGCGCAAGCCCTCCGGCCCCGCGACGACGCGCACGATCAACCATCTGAAGCTGGGCGAGGCGCTGCTGACCCTGAACGACCCGCCGATACGGGCACTGTTCATCGCGGCGAATAACCCGGCGGTGACGAACCCCGACACCGCCAAAATGCGCGCGGCTTTGGCGCGCGAGGACCTGTTCACCGTGGTCCATGACCCGTTCCTGTCGGTCACCGCGCGCTACGCCGATATCGTGCTGCCGGCCACGACCTATCTGGAGACGGAGGATTTCTACCGCTCCTACGGCACCTATTATATGCAGTATGGGCACCAGGCGATTGAGCCACAGGGACAGGCCTGGTCGAATATCCGCCTGGCGCAGACCCTGGCGGCGCGGATGGGGCTGACCGATCCGGTCTTCGGCATGAGCCAGCGCGATATCCTCAAGCAGATGTTCGCGGGCGCGGGCGGCGCGGCGGCGGCGTTCGATCCGGCGGCCCTGCCGGACCTCGGCCCGGTGTCGATCGCCGGCAAAGGCGGGCAGGTGTACACGACCCCCTCCGGCCGGTTGGAGTTTGTGTCGGAGGCCCTGGCCGCGCAGGGCCTGCCCGCCATGCCCGACTGGCAGCCGGATCCGGAGCAGGCGGCGTTCAGCGCCGAATACCCGCTGCAACTGCTGACCACGCCTGGTTATTTTCAGAGCCACACTGCGTTCTCGGGCGTGGCCTTCCTGCGCCAGCGCGAAGGCGTGCCCTGCGCGGTGCTGCATCCCGACGATGCCGCCGCGCGCGGCCTTCACGACGGCCAGCAGGTCCGCCTTTCCAATCAGCGCGGGGAGATCGGCCTGGTCCTGCACGTCCGCGACGAGGTGCAACCGGGCGTCGTTCTGGTGCCCGGACAACGCCCGGACAATGAGGCGCTGGCAGGGACCGTCAACATGCTCTGCGCCGACAGCTATACCGATATGGGGGAGGGTGCGACCTATCAAAGCACCTGGCTGGAGGTGCGCGCCTGGTAGTCAGGCCCGGCGGGCGGCCAGTGCCAGCACGCACTGGCCCGTCACGACGGAGACCAGCAGGATGGTCGCCACCGGCAGCACGGTCCCGGGGCTCCAGCTTTCGACCACGATGGTGCAGAGCATGCCGAAGCCCATCTGGATGAAGCCATAGAGGCCGGAAGCGGAGCCAATCGCCTGCGGATTGGCGCTGACCGAGCCCGCCAGCGCGAAAGGGCTGGCCATGCCGGCCCCGACCATGAAGACCGCAATCGGCGCCACGGTCGTCAGGACCGACAGATGGCCGGTCAGTTCGGCCAGCATGAAGCCGCTCGCGCCCAAAATACCCGTGAGATTGGCCAGCCGCAGCCCGGTGCGCAGCGTGACCCGCCGTGACAGCCGGTTCGCGATCGCCCCGCCCAAGCCGACTCCGGCCATGAGAATGAGGTAGTAGATCCCGACCTCCTGCGTGGGGCGATGCAGCAGGTTCTCGAAAATGAACGGCGACGCCGCCATGAACCCATAGAACGACGTCGTGGTCAGCGCCCCCGAGACCGCGAAGCCCAGGAACAGGCGGGAGCGCAGCAGCCGCGCATAGCCCCGCCCGAACGAGAGCGGCGCATTGCGGCTGCGGGGGTCGCGGTTGGTCTCCGGCAGAACCAGGATGGTCGCCAGCAGGGTCGTGCCGCCGATGATGGCCAGCAGCACATAGCTCGCCCGCCAATGGATGAAGGCGGTGATATAGCCGCCGAGGGCAGGGGCCAGAGCTGGCACCACCGCCATGACGATCGTCAGCAGCGCCAGCTGCCCGGCGGCCTTGTCCGGCGTCGCCCCGTCCCGCACCGCCGCCCGGCCCAGCACCAGCCCGGCGCAGCCACCGATAGATTGCAGCACCCGCGCCCCGATCAGGATCGCGGCATTGGGGGCGAAGGCGGTCACCGCGCTCGCGATCGTGAACAGGCCCATCCCCAGCAGCAGCACCGGCCGCCGGCCAAAGCGGTCGGAGAGTGGGCCATAGAGCAATTGCCCCGCCGCCAGGCCGACAAGATAGAGCGTGATGCTGAGTTGGACGGTGCTGATGGAGATATCCAACGCCCGCGCCGTTGCCGGCAGCGCGGGGATGATGACATGCATGCCCAACGTGCCGCTGGCGGTGAGCGCCACGAGCAGCAGAAACGGCGCCCGCTCGCGTTTGCCAAACAGGGGCGTGGTCAGGATTGGCATGCTGGTTCTCAATGTTCGGCGCCACTGTGCCGCCCTGGGCCGCAGCGACGCAACAGGCCGGGAGACCATGCGGGCCTTGCACCCCGGAGCAAGGCGGGAGACGATGGCCGCCACAGATTAAGCTGGGGGATACTGACCATGACCGGACGCGTCGCAATGGTCTCGCTGGAGCGAGCCGCCGAACTGGGCGCCGAAATCGGGCTGCCCGCACCGATGGCCACGCGCTCGGCCTTTCGCACCCTCGCCAACAACCCGCCGCTGTTGAAAGCGGTGTTCGGCCAGCTCTCCACCCTGCTGCTGAACAACACCTTCGACACCCGTCTGCGCGAGCTCATGATCATGCGTATCGGCTGGGTGACCGGCTCGGTCTATGAATGGACCCAGCATTGGCGGGTCGCCACCGTCGCTGGCATCCCGCCGGAAGATGTGCTGGCGGTGCGCGACTGGCAGAATTCCGATCGTCTGTCCGCCGCCGATAAGGCCATCCTGCAGGCGACGGACGAGTCCCTGGCCGGCAAGACCGTGTCCGACGCCACCTGGGCCGAGGTCGTGAAACACGTGACCGATCCCGCCCAGCAGGTCGAGTTCATCGTGGCGATGGGCAACTGGACCATGTTCTCCATCCTGTTGCGCAATCTGAAAATCCCGGTCGAAGACGGCGTCGCCGTCTGGCCGCCCGATGGCGCCGTCCCCCCGAGCGCGGAGGCCTGATCCATGGCCCGCACCATCGCCGCCGGGATCGGCATTATGGAATACCCCTTCGACACCGCCAGCGGCTTCTGGAAATGGATCGATCTGTGTGAGGCCGGAGGAATCGACTCGATCTGGCAAACTGATCGACTGGTGAGCAAGCAACCGATCCTGGAGTGCATGACCGCGCTGGCGGCGATCGCCGGACGGACACAGCGGATCAAGTTCGGGGTCAACGTCGTCTCGGTCGCGATGCGGGAGCCATTACTGTTGGCCAAGCAATGCGCCACGCTGGACTTCCTGTCCTCCGGTCGCCTGCTGCCAGGTTTCGGTATCGGCAGCCCGCGCGGGCCGGAATGGACGGCGATGCATCTCGATCCCAAGACCCGTGGACGCAAGACCGATGAGGCTCTGGAAATCATTGCGCGTCTGTGGGCCGGCGAGAAGCTGGACTACGCCGGCAAGTATTTCCAACTGACCGGCGCCTCCATCGCGCCTTTGCCCGTTCAGCCTGATCTGCCCATGTGGATTGGCGGGTCCTCTGACGCGGCGGTGGCGCGGACGGCGAAATATGGCACCGGCTGGCAGTCCGGGGCGGAAACCCCGGAAACCGTGGGCAAGGTCATCGCCGCCATCAAGACCGCCGTCGTTGCGGCCGGGCGGACGATCGATGAAGACCATTACGGCGCCGCTTTGGCCTACCGTTTCGGCAGCTGGGATGATGCCGGCATGCCCAAACTCGCCGCCGCCTACGAAGCCCGCACCGGCCGTGACGCGCGGGAGGCCTTCGCTATCGGCGATGCGGACCTGATCATGAACCGGCTGGCGGAATATGTGGAGGCCGGGGCCTGCAAGTTCATCCTCCGCCCGGTCGCGCAGGGTGATGCGGAAATGTACGACCAAACGAAGCGTCTGGTCGAAGAAATCCTGCCGCGCATGGCGGCACGTTGGCCGAAGCCGGCGAAGCGGGCGGCATAGAGCCGCCCGCTTAACGGGATTCTACAATCCCTCGCCAGCCTGCGCGAAGCGTTCGACCGTCTGCAAGTACGTATCGATATCGCGATCTTCCGGTGCGGCCATGACGTGCTGCACCCCGGCGTCGCGATACATCGCCAGCGCGTCCTTCATGTCGCCGACATTGTTGGCGTTGATGTTGACGCGCAGTGAGATCGTCCATGCCTCATCCGGGCGGCCGGCACGCAGGCGTTTGACCATATCGGCCGCTGCCTCCGGCTTTACCCGGCTGCCGTGCCAGCCGTCATTCCGCTGCGCCCGCGCGATGGCCGCGTCGGACGAACCGCCGATCCAGATGGGGATATGGGATTGGGGTTGCGGCTGGGTGCGCATGTTTTCGATGACGGCGGGAATGTATTTCGCCTGGAAGCTCACGGGGTCTTCGGTCCAGACCGCGCGCATCATGGCGATGCCTTCGTCCATGCGGCGGCCACGTTCTTTGAACGGGACGCCGAGGGCGTCGAACTCCGCTTCCAACCAGCCGACACCGCCGCCGAGGATCAAGCGGCCATTGGACAGGTTGTGCAGGGTGGCGAGCTCTTTCGCGAGTGGCAGCGGATGGCGAAGCGGCAGCACCAGCACCGAGGTGCCAAGCCGCACCCGGCTTGTGCAGGCGGCGGCCCAGGTCAGGGTCAGGATCGGGTCCCAGAAATTGGGCGACGGCGGATAGCCGCCGGCTTTTGGCACGATGATATGCTCGCTGACCCAGACGTCGGCGAGGCCTAGTTCCTCGGCCTGAATGGCGGCGCGGCGGATGGAGTCAGGGCCGGCCTTGCGGCCGATATGCGGTAGATGGATGCCGAGTTGCATGGCCGTTCGCTCCTGTTTGGTTTTCTGGGGGAGCGTGGCGGGTCCGGGGGATTTCGTCCAGTGGACCGCGAGGGTGATGCCGATCTCCGGCATGTCGATTATGGCTGCCGGGCCTCCCGCCATTCCCGCACCCGTCGAATGAACGCCTCGAACGCAGAATTGTGCATTTTCCAGGTTGGTTCTCCGATGGGCTGTTCCCAGATCAGGGCCATCAGTTCGTCCTGCGTTTGTGCGTATTCAATGAAGAGGCGTCGTTTGGAGGGGTTGATGAACCGCCACCAGCCGCGGATGCTTTTGCGCCGGAAGCGGAAATCATCGATGATTTTCTCGGTCGCTTCCTGATAGGCGGTCCGGCTGGCTTCGTTTTCTAACCGCAGTATTTCCGCGGCAGCGACGCGCTGGGTGTCGTTCGCCGGTGCTAAATAGACCGATCGGAAGAACACACCATAGTCGAGTTCGTTGACTTCCATCGGGCGATCGACCCGGTCGACGCCGACGAAGACAGGCACCGGGCGCGGCATGCCGTGGATGGCCAGATCGCGTGCGATGGCCTGCTGCACCCGCAACATCAGGAACCAATCGGCCAGGATCAGGCCGATATAGTCGTTCGAAGCAACGCCCCCATTGGTTTCGTGCGCGACCGCCAGATGCTGGCTGGCCCGCAGCGTGCGAACCAGTAATTCCAGGCCGAAGATGTCCAGCGCCTTGCCCGGGAAGTACCCTCGGCCCTGGCCCGCCTCACTCGTATCCAATTGCGCCAGGCATACGTCCCGGTCGGCACAGCCCGTTGGAAATTCGTTCTCGTTATAGAACCGGGGCTGCAGCAACAACCGATCAATACTCTGCCGGTTGATCAGACCGAGGTTGACGGCGGTGCAATCCTGGCCCTGATTGAAGTGCGGTGATTGCTCGGTTTTGAGAAAATCAGCATGCAACTGATCCCAGCCCGCAATCGTCACACTGTCCGCCCCGATCCCCAGGCAAATCTCCGCCAGACGCGACGGACAGGCGCGTAGCCATCCCGTCAGGTCCGCGTCGGCCTGTGCGAAATCCGCGGTGCGCAGCAAGGCGGCAAGCTGTTCGTCAAATGCTTGCCGCCCCTGCCAGGTGCTGAGTGTCGTGGCGAGTTCCATCGTCCGCCCGAAGCTTTATGCGCAGCGTAGCAATCCGATCAGGCCCGAAACGTCCGCCGCGTGGCGCAATCCGCGGGCCGCTGCCAGGCTTGCCGTAATCGCGGCGGCGCCCAGGCCGGAGGCCGGCACCAGCGTGTGATACTTCGCCTCGATATCCGCCCAATCGAGCCCCAGCGCGCCAGACCCGTATGGCAGCAACACCGTGCTGCGCGCGAACCGGCCGTCGAAGGCGCGGATCGTCACCGTCGCACCCTGTCGATACAGCGCGCCATGCTCCGCCGGCTCCGCCCCGACCCGCACCCGATCGATCAGCCCGTGAATGACCGGGTCAGCGATCTTCGCCGGGGAAGCATTGGCCCAACCAAACGTCCCGTCCGCCGCACCCGCCGCCAGAAAATAGGCCGGGCTATGCGCCATATCGATCAAATCGGCCGGATGCGCCGGACCGCTGAGTTTGGTCAGGCCGGGGCGGGAGACTTCAATGCTTTCAATCTCCGCCGGCTTGAATCCGCCGGCGCGGGAGGCTTTGGCAGCGGCTTCCGCGAAGGAATGGTAGGGATGCCCGCCCGGCACGAGTTTGATCGCCATGTCGGTGACGATATCCCAGCTCTCGCCCATACCGCGCAGAGCGACCTCGGCCCCGGCGGCGCCATCGACGCCGCCGAAGGCTTCAAAGAAGCCCTGGTAGGTTTCGAGGATGCGCTCTTCCACCTTGTAGCCGCGCTGCGCCGCCAGAGCCGCGTTCACGCCGTGCATCGCCGCCAGGCCAGCATGGTATTCACGCGCCACGCTGGTATCGGCCGCCGTCGCGAGGCCTCCGAT
>CAIUPC010000593.1 GCA_903900905.1 uncultured Acetobacteraceae bacterium | reverse complement strand
GCCAATTTTTCGTTTCCGCGATCTGTGAATCCGGTAGGGACAAGCCGGGCCATGACGATTGAGGCAGGATCGCGCACATTCGGTTCCGCGATCTGTGAATGCGGTAGAGCACGTCCGGGCCGCCGCCTCCCGCACCCTGCCACGATAGGTGCCCCGGACAAGCCGGGCAATCGTGTGCTATCCTCCGGGATTACGGGGTTGAGCGGGACGCTCAAACCCCGATAGTCCCAGGGCTCCTTTTTACCGTGCCTGCTGGATCGCCGACAGGATCCAGCGCCCGCCGCGGGCCCGGATGAAGGTCCAGAGTTCCGTGGCCACGACATGCTCGGTCGGGCTGCCATCCACGATCCGGCCGGTCTGGTCCATGGTCACATCCGTCATCGAGAACCGCATCGCCACGGTGGCGTATTCGGTCGCGCCCTCGGCCCAGGCCTGCGCCAGGTCACCTGATTGCAGCTGCACGTTGGCAACGGTGTTGCGCACCCCGCGGCTGGCGTGCTGCGATAGCTGCTCGTTGAAATAGCTCAGCATTTCCGGGGTCGCCATGGCTCGCAGGCCGTTCAGGTCCTGGTTGCTCCAGGCCGCCTGGATGCCTTTCAACAGCTGCTCGAACTGCTGATAATCCTGCGGTCCAATCTGGATTGGCGGCGGGCCGGCGGGTGCGCCGCCACCCATGCCGCCCATGGGCTGGGAACCTGGCATCGCTTCCCGCAGCATCGGGCCCTGTGCCGTGGCAGGTTGGCGGTTCATGAACATGCCCCAGAGCCAGCGCACCAGCAGCGCGACCAGCGCGAATTGCAGCAGCAGGCCGAGGAAGCCCATCATCCCCATGCCGCCGCCCATGAAGCCATGGCCGAACAGCATCCCGCCGATACCGGCCCCGATCAGGCCGCCCATCAGGCCGGACGCGAAGGAGGACCGCGGCGCCATCGCCGGCTGCGCCCCGGCATGCGCCGGCGCGGGCGCCCCAACACCGGGGGAGGGCGCGGTCATCGTCCGCTGCATCGGCGCCGCGCCCATGGGCGCGGTATTGGTACGGGGCGGGGCGGAGAAGGTCATGGCGCCACGGCTGCCCATCGAGGATGAGTCGCCGGCCCGCGCATCGGCCAGGCCGGGTGCCAAAGCAATCGCCAAAGCGGGAACGAGAGCGAGAACGAAGCGGCTGCGTGTCATGGTTGTTTGAACTCTTATGGTTAGACCGCACGCGATATGGGGTGCCGGTTGGCCCGGCACCAGGGGCGCGCGATCAGGACCCCGCCAATGTCATTTCCTCGATCCGCACCGTAGGTGAATCCGTGCCGCGCCGGAACCGCAAATCATTAGCCGGCGTCATATGGGCGAACATCTCGTTCAGGTGCGAGGCCACCGTGATCTCCGCCACCGGTTCCGCCAGCACCCCATCGCGGATCATGAAACCCGCCGCGCCGCGGCTGTAATCGCCGGTCAGGCCATTCACGCCCATGCCGATAAGCTCAGTGATATAGAGGCCGAGTTTGATATCGGCCATGAGTGCGGCGGGGCTCAACACCCCAGGCGCCAGATACAGGTTCGTCGCGGAAGGGGAGGGCGGGCCGCTCGTCCCGCGCGCGGCGTGGCCGGTCGAGACCAGCCCCAACTGCCGCGCCGATCGGCTGTCGAGCAGCCAGGTCGTGAGAATCCCATCCTCGATCAAAGCCCGCGCCCGTGTCGGCGTGCCCTCCCCATCGAACATTTTGGAGCGCGGCCCGCGCAGCCGGCGCGGATCATCATGGACGAAGATGCCCGGCGCGAAAATCCGCTGCCCCATTTTGTCCTTGAGGAAGGTGGTCCCGCGGGCGACCGAGGCGCCGTTGATCGCGCCCGTCAGATGCCCCAGCAGGCTGCCGGCGACCCGGGGGTCGAAGACCACCGGCATTTTCCCGGTCTGCGGCCGGGTGGGGTTGAGCCGGCGCACCGCCTGCGCCCCGGCGTTGCGGCCGATGCTGACGGGATCGTCCAGATCCGAGAGATAGGCGGCGCTGTGATAGTCGTAGTCGCGCTGCATCCCGGTGCCGGTCCCGGCCAAAGCGGTGGCGGAGATCGAATGCCCGGTGCCGGCGCGGCGCCCGGAGAATCCGGCGGAGGTGACGAGAAACACCTCCGACCGTCCGTAGCCGGCATCGGCGCCCTCGGAATTGGTCACGCCGGCGACGGCCATGGCGGCATCCTCGGCGGCGGCGGCGCGGGCGATCAGGGCCTCGGAGCTGGGCTCCTGGGGATCGTCCTGGTCAAGCGTATCGCGCTCCGGCGGCGCCATGGTCTCGGCCAGGCCGGCGTAGCGGTCTTCCGGAACAACCTTCGCCATCGCCACCGCGCGTTCGGCCAAAGCCTGGAACCCCGCCGGATCGACCGATGTCGAGGACACGATCGCCGCCCTTTGGCCGAGGAAGACGCGCAGGCCCAGGTCCCGGCCCTCCGACCGTTCGATGTGATCGGTCTGGCCGAGGCGGCGTTGCACCGAGACCGAAGTGCCGGCCACCAGCAGCGCATCCGCCGCATCCGCTCCGGCGGCACGCGCGCGGGCGATCAGGTCGGACAGGAGAGAAGGGTAATCGGTCATGCCGGTTGGGTTCCGCTCTGGGGGTGTCGCGGGCACACCCTATCGCGATGCGCCCGTCTGGTCACGGGTCCAGGCAAATGGGGGCCAGGCCAGCGCGGGACAAGGCATGTGGCGCGCCGCGCCGCCGCATGTCAGAACGCGGGTCCCACAACCGCCCGGCCAACACCCATGACCGCTGCCATTCCCAAAATCCGCCTGCGCGGCCTGCGCAAAAGCTTCGGCCCCAAGGTGGTGCTCGACGGCATCGACCTTGATGTGATGCCGGGTACCTCCCTGGTGGTTATCGGCGGCTCTGGTTCCGGCAAGTCGGTGCTGTTGAAATGCATCATCGGCCTGATCGAGCCCGATTCCGGCAGCATCGAGATCGACGGCCGCGACATCACCCGCCTGCCGTATCGCGTGCAGGCCGAGGCCCGGGCCCATATCGGCATGCTGTTCCAGGCCGGGGCACTGTTCGACAGCCTGCCGGTCTGGGAGAATGTGGTGTTCGGCCTGCTCGCCCAGCGCAAGCTGGCCCGCGCCGATGGCCGCGAAAAAGCCGCCGAATTCCTGGCGCAGGTAGGCCTCGCCGCCAGTGTGGGCGATTTGTCGCCGGCGGAATTGTCGGGCGGCATGCAGAAGCGCGTCGCTTTGGCCCGCGCCATCGCGGCCCGGCCGGATATCCTGTTCTTCGATGAACCCACCACCGGGCTGGACCCGATCATGGGCGCGGTGATCGACGGGCTGATCGTGGATTGCGTGAAGGGACTCGGCAGCACCGCGGTCGCGATCACCCATGACATGGCCAGCGCTCAGCGTATCGGCGACGCCGCGGCGATGATCCACAAGGGCCAGATCGTTTGGACGGGCAAAGCGGAAGAACTGTTGGACAGCGGCAATGCCATGGTTGACCAGTTCACCCATGGCCGGCGGGAGGGGCCGATCCAGATGGAGTTGCGGCGCTGAGGGCCGGTCGATTCGCGCGGACGGCCCCTCCCACAAAAAAACCAGGGTGAGCCCCCCAACGCCCTAACCCGCCGCCAGCCCGGGATC
>CAIUPC010000592.1 GCA_903900905.1 uncultured Acetobacteraceae bacterium | reverse complement strand
CGTTCAAACATTTTCCCGGATTCCTGCTAAGTCGGAGTATATTACTCTGCAAGCTGATCCAAACCATCCCGCCAGCGAGGCTTGGCGTCCCCCTGCTGCCGGCGGATGCCCGTTGCCGAGGATTTTATACCGGGCACCTGAATAAATAATGAATTTGCAACGACATGCCGGCTGGGATAAGCACCCGACCCTACGGCACCAAAAATGAAGGAACCGTTACCGCCTCCCCCCGACTCCAATCCCCCGCTTGCATTTCGCACCGCAGCATCCAAACTCCCTCCCATGCTCGGTCCCGACTCCGGTTTCCCCGCACGCGTTCGGGCCGTTCTCGGCCCGACCAACACTGGCAAAACGCATCTCGCGATTGAGCGGATGCTGGCGCATTCCTCTGGCATCATCGGTTTCCCCCTCCGCCTCCTGGCGCGGGAGAATTACGACCGCATGGTCGCCCAGAAAGGCGTCAAGAACGTCGCGCTGATCACCGGCGAAGAGAAAATCATCCCCCCGGACGCGCGCTGGTTTTCCTGCACGGTCGAGGCCATGCCGCTCGATCGCTACACCGAATTCGTGGCGGTGGACGAAATACAGTTGTGTGCCGACCCGGACCGGGGCCACGTCTTCACGGAGCGGCTGCTGCATGCGCGGGGCATGGTGGAGACCATGTTCCTCGGCGCCGAGACCATCCGGCCGCTGCTGCAGCGCCTGGTGCCCAACGCCTCGGTCGAGACCCGTCCGCGCCTGTCCCAGCTCAGCTATGCCGGCCCGGCCAAGCTGGTGCGGCTGCCACCCCGTTCCGCCGTGGTGGCCTTCAGCGCGGCCGAGGTCTACGCCATCGCCGAACTCATCCGCCGCCGCCGGGGCGGCTGCGCGGTGGTCATGGGCCGCCTCAGCCCGCGCACCCGCAATGCCCAGGTGGCTTTGTATCAGGACAAGGAGGTCGATTTCCTGGTCGCCACCGATGCCATCGGCATGGGGCTGAACATGAACGTCGATCATGTCGCTTTCGCCGGCCTCGGCAAATTCGATGGCCACCGGCCGCGCCGGCTGACGGCCGCCGAGATGGGCCAGATCGCCGGGCGCGCCGGGCGCGGCATGCGCGACGGCACCTTTGGCACCACCACCCAATGCCCGCCCATTCCCGAGGAAACCGTCAACGCCATCGAGGCGCATAATTTCGACCCGCTGGACCAGATCTGCTGGCGCAACAACGACCTCGATTTCAGCCATCTCGATGGGCTGCTCGACAGTCTGCAGGCGCCGGCGCCGCGGGCGGGGCTGGTGAAGGGCAACGATGCCTCCGACTTCGAAACCCTGTCGGCTTTGGCGCGGGAGCCGGAGATCCGCGACCTCGCGCGCGGCCGGTCCCGCATCAGGCTGCTATGGGACGCGTGCCAAATCCCCGACTTCCGCAAGCTGACCGACGAAACCCATACCCGCCTCTGCGCCCGGATCTTCAATCATATCGTCAAGGACGGCCGCCTGCCGACGGACTGGCTCGCCGGCCAGATCGCGGCGCTGGATCGCAGTGAGGGCGATATCGACACCCTCATGCAGCGCCTGTCGGGCGTGCGCATCTGGTCCTACATCGCGGCCCGCACCGACTGGGTGAAGGACGCCGAACACTGGCAGGGCAAAGCGCGGGCGGTCGAGGACAAGCTCTCCGACATTCTGCACGAACGTCTGACCACCCGCTTCGTCGATCGCCGCGCCACGCATCTGATGCGCCGGCTGGATGCGACGGATGGGCAGGAGCTGCTCTCCGCCGTCACCCGCCGCGGTGAGGTTGTCGTCGAAGGCCATCAGGTCGGGGTGTTGGAGGGTTTCAGCTTCGTGCCCGACCCGCTGGCGGAGGGCGACGAGAAGAAGCTGGTCCTGCGCGCCGCCCGCCGCGCGTTGCGGGAGGAAATGCCCCGCCGGGTGGCGGTCGTTGAGGCCGCGCCGGACCTCGCTTTCACGCTGAACCCCAGCCACCGCATCCTGTGGGAGGGGTCGCCCATCGCGCGGATCGTCGGCGGGCCGACCGCGCTCGCGCCGCGGGTGCAGGTGCTGGACAGTGAGTTCGTGGATGGCGCGCAGCGGGAGCGGCTGCGCATGCGGCTGCAACGCTATCTGGAAGAGCAGATCCGCCTCGATCTGGCCCCCTTGTTCGAAGCCGCGTTGATCGCCGAACGCATTCCCGGCGCGCGTGGCCCGCTGCACCGGCTGCACGAGTCGCTGGGCCTCGTGCCGGGTGTGGACGAAGAGACGCTGGCGCCCGAACTCCGCACCCGGCTGAAGGCGATTGGCGTGCGCTCCGGCCGGTTCGCATTGTTCCTGCCGATGGTGATGAAGCCGCATGCGGCGCTGATGCGGGCGCGGCTGTGGTCGATCCAGCATGGGTTCGCATTGCCGGCATTGCCGGGGCCTGGCGCGGTGTCGCTGCCGGCGGCGACCGATTGGCCGCCTGGCTTTGCCGCCGCGATGGGCTGGCTGGAGGCCGGGCCGATCCATCTGCGGGTGGATATCGCGGAGAAAGTGGCGGGCGAACTGGGCTATGCCAGCCGCAAAGGCCCGGCTTTGGTGCCGTCAGGCCTTGCCTCGCGCTTCGCCATCAAGGCCGATATGGTGCCGGCGGTGCTGCGGGCGCTGGGCTTTCGGGTGATCCCCGGCGGCGGCCTGCTGCCGGAGGCCTACGGGCCGCCCGCCCCGGCCATGCTGGTGCCGCTGCGGCGCCGCCGGCCAAATCAGCCGGCACCGGAACCGATCCCCGCCCCCATCCTGCATGGCCCGTTTGCCGCTCTGGCGGCATTGAAGCGGTAGACGCGGCGTGGCGGCCCCCGAGCAGGAAGACCGCGACTGGCAGCGGTTGGATAAATGGCTCTGGTGCGCCCGGTTCATGCGCGCGCGCAGCGATTGCGCGGCTCTGGTGGCTGAAGGCGCGGTCCGCATCAACCGCCAGCCCACCGATAAGGCCCATGCGAAGCTGCGTATCGGCGATGTGCTGACGGTGGCGATTCGCGGGGAGGTGCGGGTGCTGCGGATCGCCGCGCTGGCGGCACGGCGCGGCCCCGCCCCAGAGGCGCGGGCCCTCTATGAAGAGCTGCCGGACAGCTGACCTGCGCCGGGTTCGGCAGAAACAGGCTTGCGCTGTCGGGCAAACCTCGGCATATCGCCGCCTCCGCAAATCGGCTTGGCGCTGTACGCGCCCGTATTCCAGGGGTTTCCCATGACCTACGTGGTCACTGAAAGCTGCATCCGCTGCAAGTACATGGACTGCGTGGAGGTATGTCCCGTCGACTGCTTCTATGTCGGCGAGAATATGCTGGTGATCCACCCCGACGAGTGCATCGATTGCGGCGTGTGCGAACCGGAATGCCCGGCCTCCGCCATCATTCCCGACAGCGACGACAAGGCCGCGGAGTGGGTCGAGCAGAATCGCACCTATGCGAAGCTCTGGCCCAATATCACCCGCAAGGGTGAGGCGCCGGAGGATGCCGATGAATGGAAAGACGTGCCAGGCAAGATGAAATTCTTCTCCGATAAGCCCGGAGTCGCCTGAGTTTACGCCGCCGCCCCTTTCTGACGGCTGACACGACCCTATATGGGTGAATGAATAAGATGGCCGCGCTGTCCGTGGCCGCTAAACAATTGTGGCACGGGGTGCTCAGCATGACCGATTCCGCCGACGTCGCGGTTTCCGAGCAGGATAACGGTACTGTTCCGGCGGGTGATTCCGTCGCGCCGAAGCCTGTCAGCAAACAAGCGAAACCGGTCGCGCGCGCGGCGTCGAACGACGTCGAGGTCCGGACGGGTGAGGTTATTGCCGACGAAGCGCCACCACCGGCGCCCGCGGCGGCGCCTGCCCCGCCCCCTCCGGCTCCGGCTATGACCCATTCGGCGCCGCAGTCGCGGCCGATGTCGCATGGCGGGCCGACACAGATTCCCCGCGCGATGGCAAAGGCCGAAATTTTCGTGGAGGGCGATTACGTCGTCTATCCCACGCATGGTGTCGGCAAGGTCGAGCGGATCGCCACCGAAGAGATCGCGGGCCATCGCCTCGAACTCATTCACATCACCTTCGAAGAGAACCGCATGACGCTGCGGGTGCCGGTCTCCAAGGCCCGCACCGCCGGTCTGCGCAAGCTATCGAGCCGCAAGTCCTTCGATGAGGCGCTGACCGTGCTCAAGGGCCGGGCGCGCATCAAGCGCACCATGTGGTCGCGCCGGGCGCAGGAGTATGAGGCGAAGATCAACTCCGGCGATCCGCTGGCGATCGCGGAAGTGGTGCGCGACCTGCACCGCAATGCCGGGCAGCCGGATCAGAGCTTCTCCGAGCGCCAGATTTACGAGGCGGCGATGGATCGCCTCGCGGCGGAACTGGCGGCGCTGGACCAGATCGAAAAGCCGGCGGCGGTGACCAAGCTGATCGAGGCCCTCAAGGGGGCTTAATCCCGGCCCAAAGGCAGGCTGCGCCAGCGCCGCTACCCCGCGACGATCAGATCCATGACGACCTGCCGCATGGCATTGTAGCACCCGTCCTTGAAACTGCTGATCGATGCGGCGTTCCAGGCTTCCGGATCGATGCGGCGCAGGGCGATGGTGTGGCCGGCGGCGTGCGCGAGGCATTCCAGAAGAGCCCGCAACGTCCGGCCGTTCCCATCGCGGAAGGGGTGGATGGCATTGATTTCGCAGATATGTTCGGCCGCGCGCGCGGCGAAATCGGCCGGGGACGGGCTGTTCAGCGCATCGTCTGATCGTATGGCTGCGAAGCGCTGCTCCATCTGCGCCGCGATATAGGG
>CAIUPC010000591.1 GCA_903900905.1 uncultured Acetobacteraceae bacterium | reverse complement strand
TGGGCTCCAAAAACCGTCATCCCCGGACTTGTTCCGGGGACCAAGCGCGGCACAAGCGGAAACCATGGTCCCCGGGACAAGCCCGGGGATGACGCTGAGGGTTCGACTGTGGCGCTCGTCAATCCAAATGCGATCACCCTGCACGAACTGTCGCCCAGGCGAGCTGCAACACCCCAAGCAACGTGAGAGCGCACGCGCGACCACGGACCGCCAGGGGTATCGCATTTGGTCGCGATACCTTTGCTGGACGGGCCTGGGCGCCAAAAAACCGTCATCCCCGGGCTTGTCCCGGGGACCATGGTTTCCGCTTGTGCCGCGCTTGGTCCCCGGAACAAGTCCGGGGATGACGGTTTTTGGAGCCCAAGCCCGTCCAGCCAAAAGTATCGCGACCAAATGCGATATCCCTGGCGGTCCATGGTCGCGCGTGCGCTCTCACGTTGCATGGGGTGTTGCAGCTGGCCTTGGATGCGGTTCGTGCAGGGTGATCGCATTCGGATTGACGAGCGCCATAGTTGAACCTTCAGCGTCATCCCCGGGGATGACGGTTTTTTGGCGCCCAAGCCCGTCCAGCAAAGGTATCGCGACCAAATGCGATACCCCTGGCGGTCCTTGGTCGCGCGTGCGCGCTCACGTTGCATGGGGTGTTTCCGCTGGCCTTGGCTGCGGTTCGTGCTTGGGGGTGCATTCTCACGTTGTATGGGGTGTTGCCACTGGCCTGGGCCGCGGTCCGTGGTCGCGCGTGCGCTCTCACGTTGTATGGGGTATTGCCGGTGACTTGTGCGGGGTCTCCCGGTGCCGGTGGCATTTTCACGGCGCATAGGGTTTTCATGGCGTTGGACTGGCAGGCGCGGCACGCCGGGGCCTGGCGGATTTGGGGGCGATAGGGGAGAGCGTGATCCGTTCATCGCCTGGTCGTACCCCGGCTGGGATTTCGCGCCAAGCCTGATCGCCCCAAGTGCCGGGCTGACGCTGGCCGGGGGCCTCTCTCATAAAAACAAGGGTAGAATCCCAGCCGCCGTTGATTTTGACCCTCAGCGGCGCGCCAAACGCGTCATGCCGACGCAGGTCAGCATGACGCGGAGGACATCCCGCGATTGCCCAGGCCGCTTGACCCGCCATCTCCACCTAAGCCGCGATGATGCTCACATGCGCCGCGACCACCCGCCAGCCCTCGGGCATCCGCGCCCAAGTCTGCATCTGCCGACCGACTTTCCCTGGCAGGGTTTCGCGATGGAACAGGGTGGCGGCGATCGCCATGTCCGGCCCGTAGGCGGTGATCTGGGTGCGCGCCAGGGTGCGGTTCAGGCCAACCGGTGACCGCCCGGCCCGGAAGGCGGCGATCTCGGCCGGGCCGTAGAGGTTCTCCCCGATCCCGTAGCGGATCGTGTGTGGGCCTTCCCAGAACAGCTCATCCAGGACCGCGACGTCATTGCTGATCAGCGCGGCTTCGTAGCGTGCGAAGGCCGCCGAGACTTCGGCGACCACATCGGGACGATTGACTTCCATCACCACTCCTTCGGGCGTTGTGCGACAGCAGCATTGGATGCTTCGAGGAACCGGGCAATCCGCAGGGCGACATCCTCCCGCCAGGGCGGCGCGATCACCTGCACGGCCATGGGCATCGCAGCTTGCACCGGTACCGCCGCCACCGGCAGCCCGATGAAGGATATCGGCTGCGTGAAGATCCCCAAATTCGGGCGC
>CAIUPC010000590.1 GCA_903900905.1 uncultured Acetobacteraceae bacterium | reverse complement strand
GGAAACCTTGGTCCCCGGGACAAGCCCGGGGATGACGGGGGTGGCGCTTCCGTGCGCCGCCGTCAGAGGCGCAGTTTCAGGAAATTGCCGATCTCCCCGATGATGCCACGGCGGAAGGCGAGCACGCAGATCATGAAGATCACGCCCTGCGTCACCGTCACCCAGGCGCCGAACTGCGCCAGGTAGTTTTCCATCGAGGTCATCACCACCGCGCCCATCACCGGCCCGAACACCGTGCCCAGCCCGCCCAGCAGCGTCGTCAGCACGATTTCGCCGGAAGTCGCGGAATGCACATCCGTCAGCGTCGCGATGCCGAACACCAGCGCCTTGGTGCCGCCGGCGATGCCGGTCAGCGTGGTGGAAAGCACGAAGGCGATCAGCTTGTAGTCGTCCGTGCGATAGCCCAGCGAAGTCGCGCGCGGCTCATTCTCCCGGATGCCTTTCAGCACCTGGCCGAAGGGGGAGTGGATGATGCGGTGGATGGTCAGGAAGCCGCCCAGGAACACCGCCGCCACCACGAAATACATGGTCAGGTCGTTCTGCAGGTTGATGAACCCGAACAGGAAGCCGCGGGGCACCTGCTGGATGCCATCCTCACCGCCGGTGAACGGCGCTTCGAGGCAGAAGAAGTAGACCATCTGCGCCAGCGCCAGGGTGATCATGGCGAAGTAGATGCCGGAGCGGCGGATCGCCAGATAGCCCAGGCACAGGCCGAGCACGCCGCCGGTCAGGCCGCCCAGCGCGATCGCGATGGAGGCATCCACATGCCAGACCTTCATGGTCCAGGCGGCGACGTAGCTGCCCATCCCGAAATAGGCGGCGTGGCCGAAGGACAGCAGCCCGACATAGCCGATCATCAGGTTGAAGGCGCAGGCGAACAGAGCCGCGCAGAGCACCCGCATCAGGAACACGGGATAGAGGACGAAGGGAAGAACAACGATCAGTGCCAGCATCACCAGGAAGGCGATAAGCTGGGGGCGCGAGAAACCAAGCATATCAGGCCGCCTTTCCGAAGAGGCCGCGCGGCCGGGTCAGCAGAACAATCACCATCACCACGAACACCACGGTGGCGGAGGCCTGCGGGTAGAACACCTTCGTCAGACCCTCGACCACACCCAGGGCGAAGCCGGTGACGATGGAGCCCAGGATCGAGCCCATGCCGCCGATAACCACGACCGCGAACACGGTGTTGATGAAGTTAGTCCCCATATTGGGGTTCACCGAGTAAATCGGCGCCGCGAGCACACCGGCGAAGGCGGCCAGAGCGATACCACCGCCATAGGTCAGGGTGATCAAACGCGGCACATTGACGCCGAAGGCCTGCACCAGCGGCGCGTTCTCGGTCGCGGCGCGCAGCGTGGCACCCAGCGAGGTCTTCTCAATAATCGCCCAGGTCGCCAAACACACCACCGCCGCCGCCAGCACCACCCAGCCGCGATAGATCGGCATGAACATGAAGCCGAGGTCCATCGCGCCTTGCAGCGCCGCCGGGATGCGGTACGGGAGGCCGGAGGAGCCATAGCCGTTGCGGAACAGACCCTCGATCACCAGCGACAGGCCAAAGGTCAGCAGCAGGCCGTAGAGGTGATCCAGCTTGTACAGCCGGCTGATGATGGTCTTTTCCAGCAGGATGCCGAAGGCGCCGACGATCAGCGGCGCCAGGATCAGGGCCGGGAAGTAGCCGATACCGATATAGTTGAGCAGCATCCAGGCGACGAAAGCCCCCATCATGAATAACGCGCCATGCGCGAAGTTGATGATGTTGAGCATGCCGAAGATGACCGCGAGGCCGAGCGAAAGCATCGCGTAGAATGCGCCGTTGATAAGCCCTAGCAGAAGCTGTCCGAACAACAGCGGGCCGGGGATGCCGAAGATCATGAACATGGTGGTTTCCCGGCTACGCCGCTCCTCAGAGTTTTATTACGCTTTGACCAAAGGACAGCCGCCCTTGTCGAGCGGACGGAACGCCTTGTCGGCCGGAGTAGACGCAACCGCCTTGTAGTAATCCCAAGGTCCTTTGCTCTCACCCGGCTTTTTGACTTCCCAGAGATAGGATGGGTGGATCTTCCGGCCGTCGGCGCGGATGCTGCCGGCGCCAAAGCAATCGTCGTCCGTCGGCATCGCCTTCAACTGCGCGATCGTCGCCGCGCCATCGAGCTTCGCCTTGTCCACGCCCATGGCGGTCGCGGCTTTCAGATAATGCGAGATCGAGGAATACACCCCCGCCTGCACCATCGTCGGGCGCGTGCCCTTCATATTGGCGGTATAGCGATCCGAGAACGCCCGGCTGCGGTCGTTCATGTCCCAGTAGAAGCTGTCGGTCAGCACGATGCCCTGCGACACTTCCAGCCCGAGGGAATGGATATCGGTCAGGAACAGCAGCA
Organism: uncultured Acetobacteraceae bacterium; assembly: GCA_903900905.1. GTDB lineage: Bacteria > Pseudomonadota > Alphaproteobacteria > Acetobacterales > Acetobacteraceae > Rhodopila. Next base: position 10,851 of record CAIUPC010000590.1, on the reverse strand, counting down.
GCCCGGCGAGGCGCATCTTAATGCCGAATTCCTTCGCCTGCTTGATCGTGTTGATGGTGTCGGTGCCGGCATTCGCCAGACCCAGCACCTTCGCGCCGCTCGACTGCGCCTGGATCAGATAGGACGAGAAATCGGTCGTGCCCGGGAATGGATAGGTCACGCCGCCCAGCACCTTACCGCCGGCATTGGTCACGAAGTCGGTGGTGTCGCGCTGCAACGCCTTGCCGAAGGCGTAGTCCGCCGTGATGAAGAACCACGAATCGCCGCCCGACTTCACCATCGCCGCGCCGGTCGATTGCGCCAGCATATAGGTGTCGTACACCCAATGGATCGTGTTGGCATTACACGCCGCCGCCGTCAGGTCGGAGGTCGCCGCACCCGTGTTCAGATAGACCTTGTTCTTTTCTTTCGCCACGTTGGCGACCGCGAGGGCCACGCCGGAATTGGCGACCTCGACGATGACATCGACACCATCACGGTCGAACCACTGCCGCGCCACTGTCGTTCCAACATCGGGCTTATTCAGGTGGTCGGCTACCAGCACCTCGACATCAAAACCCTTGCCAGCAACACCGAATTCCTGAATGGCCTGCTTGATCGCCGAGACCGCGCCGGGTCCGGCCAGGTCTTTGTAAGGACCCGACATATCGGTCAGGCAACCAACCCGGATGACCGGCCTGGCCTGTGCACGCCCCGCGGTCAGCGGTGCGATCGTGCCGGCGGCGGCCGCGAGGCCACCCAGCGTAATAGCTCTGCGCGAGACGTTCATGACCTATGTTCCTTCGGGATCTTTGAGAGGGCGTCCCATGCCCTTGCCGATGATGCTGTCAGACGAGCCGGCGGCGCCCCTGTAGCAGAGCCAAGGCGATCAAACCCCCAGATATTCGTGGAGCTTGTCCATATTGGTTTCGAGCTCTTTGTTGGGGATCATATCGACGATCTTCCCATGCTCCATCACGTAATGCCGATCAGCCACGGTCGCCGCGAACCGGAAATTCTGTTCGACCAACAGAACGGTAAAGCCGCGATTCTTGATCTCACGGATGGTGCGGCCGATCTGCTGCACGATGACGGGGGCGAGGCCTTCGGTGGGTTCGTCCAGCAACAGCATCTTGGCGCCGGTGCGGAGAATGCGGCCGATGGCCAGCATCTGCTGCTCACCGCCCGACAAGCGCGTGCCATGGGCGGTCTTGGCGCGTTCCTTCAGGTTCGGGAACAGCGTGTAGATCTCGTCAACCGACAACCCGCCCGGCGCCACGATCGGCGGCAGCATCAGGTTCTCGGTCACCGACAATGACCCGAAAATGCCGCGCTCTTCCGGGCAAATGGCGATGCCGGATTTGGCGATCTGGTTCGGCATCATGCCGATGGTCTCAGCGCCTTTGAATTTCACATGACCCTCGCGCCGCGGCACGAGACCCATGATCGACTTCATGGTCGTGGTCTTGCCGGCGCCGTTACGGCCCAACAGGGTGACGACCTCGCCTTCCTGCACGTTGAAATCGACGCCGTGGAGAATATGGCTCTCACCATACCACGCGTTCAGATCCTTAATCTCAAGCATCGGCGGTTCCCAGGTAGGCGGCGATCACTTCGGGGTTCTTGGAAACGGTGGCATAATCGCCTTCCGCCAGGATCTTCCCGCGGGTGAGAACGGTGATGGTGTCGCAAAGACCTTCCACGACCGACAGGTTATGTTCCACCATCAGGATGGTGCGGCCCTTGCGGATGCGCTTGATCAGCTGCACGATCGTATCGACGTCGCCATGCGCCATGCCGGCGGTCGGCTCGTCCAGCAGCATCATTTCCGGCTCAAGCGCCAAAGTCGTCGCGATTTCCAGCGCCCGCTTCTGCCCATAAGGCAAATCGGCCACGACCAGATCGGCCACCTGCGGCAGGCCGACGTCATCGAGCAGCTGGCGCGCCCGGTCGTTGAACACGTCCAACGCCTTTTCCGCGCGCCAGAAGTCGAAGCTCGCGCCCCGGGCGCGCTGCAGCGCCAGGCGCACGTTTTCGAGCGCGGTGAGATGCGGGAAAACGGCCGAAATCTGGAAGCTGCGCACCAGGCCCTTGCGCGCGACCATGGCCGGCTTCATGCCGGTGATGTCCTGGCCCTTGAAGCGGATGGTGCCGCGGGTGGGCGTGAGGAAGTTGGTCAACAGATTGAAGCAGGTGGTTTTACCCGCGCCATTCGGCCCGATCAGGGCGTGAATCGTGCCGGCCTTAACCCGCAAATCGACACCGTCGACCGCGACAAAACCGCTGAACTCCCGGGTCAGCCCCGTCGTCTCCAGGATGGTATCTGTCACCCCCGGGCCCTCCCAACTCTTAGCGCTACACTGTGGGGGCGGCGTTTTACACATCGCTGACCCGCGCGCAAGGACGTTATCCGGCAAAACTTCGGAACTGATCTCAGGATATCGAAATCGGTTACACTTCTTATCCCGACCCCTGATTGCGGCGCGCCCGCCCCCCCATGTTAAAGCAATCACGGAGAACAAATTTGGCTTTGCATCGGGTCATCAGGAACAGACATCGGGCGTTGGCCGGCATCCTGGCCGTCCTGCTGACTGGCTGCGATCTCGGCCCCGCTTTCGCGCCGGACCGGCCGCAACCTCCGCCGGCGTTCCGTGCCGGCGCTGATGCAACGAAAGCGCTATGGCCCGATGGCGCCTGGTGGCAGGGCTTCGCCTCCCCCGAACTATCCGCGCTGATCGAATCCGCACGTGCGCAGAACCTCGATATCGCCGCCGCGGTGGCGCGGGTCCGTCAGGCCGATGCGCAACTGCGAATCGCCGGGGCGCCGCTGCTGCCAAGCTTGACCGGAACCGGCGGGGCGAGTTGGCAGCAGAGCGGGAAACTCACGAGCGGCTCCAGCACCCGCGCGCGCAGCGGTGCTGTTGATCTGCACAGTTATAGTGTGGGCCTGAACGCGTCTTATGAGCTGGATTTCTGGGGCCGGGCGGCCGCCAGCAAGCAATCGGCGCTGTCCTCGGCCATGTTCAGCCGCTTCGACCAGGAGACGGTCACTCTGACGGTCGTCACCAGCACCGCCACGGCCTGGTTTTCCGCCTCCGCCCTGGCCGATCGGCTGCGGATCGCGGAACGGAATTTGGCGGATGCGGAGGAAATTCTGGCCGTAATCAACGGCCGCGCCGCCGCGGGCACGGCCAGCGGCCTTGACCGCGCGCAGCAGGAAACCTTCGTCGCCGCCCAACGCGCCGTCATCCCCGCGCTGCGCAATCAGATGGACCAGCAGATCATCGGTCTGGGGATCCTGACCGGGCGGCCGCCGGAATCGATCGTGCTCAAGCCGGGCACTTTAACGGCGATGGCCCTGCCGCCGGTCGCGCCGGGCCTGCCGTCGGAGGTGTTGTTACGCCGCCCCGATGTCGCCGCCGCCGAAGCGGCGCTGATGGCCCGGAATTTCGATATCAAGGTGGCGCGGGCGGCGTTTTTTCCGTCGGTGCAGCTCACGGGTTCGGCCGGCTTCCAGGCCGCGGCCCTGAACCAGCTGGTGGGTCCGGGCGGGCTGCTGATGTCGCTCGCGGCCGGCCTGACCGCGCCGATTTTCGATGGCGGCACGTTGCGGGGACAGCTGGAACTGGCGCAGGGGCGGTATGACGAGCAACTGGCGGTCTACCAAAAGGCGGTCTTGCAGGCCTTCACCGACGTTGATAACGCGCTGACCGCGTGGCGCTATACGACCGAGCAGGAGGCATTGCAGCAGGTCGCGGTCGATCGCGCCCGCCGCGCGGCAGGCATCGCCCGCGCCCAGATGGCCGCCGGCACGGTTGATATCACGACGGTGCTGAATATCGAGGCGACCCTTTTGAACAATGAGGATACGCTCGCACAGGTGCGGCTGGCGCGGTTCCAGGCGTTGCTGGGTCTTTATAAGTCGTTGGGCGGCGGTTGGCAGGGAGATCGCCGATGATCTCCAGGCTGGCCGGCACGCGGGTAGGAGCCGTTATCCTTGGGCGTGGACGGCCATTTTTTCCGTCATGCTCGGGCTTGACCCGAGCACCGCCATCAGCACCGCCGGTAATCAAGACGCGACGGCTTTCGGCGACAGACTGTGTGGGGGTGCTCGGGTCAAGCCCGAGCATGACGAAAGTGCAGCAGCGCCGGCGCCAAATCATTAAACCGGACAGCAGTGGCGAAAGCCGGGGACCCACGTCCTGGTCTATTGCCGGTCATAGACATGGGCACGCGACCTGCTCCGAGGATGACGGGATTGGCGAAGCGAAGGCTCCGTAGGTACCATGCGCCCCGACCTGGCCGCGGCCATTATATTCCGTTATTGAAACTATAAGGTCCCCATTTGAAACCACCCATCCTGCCCGATCTCCTCCAACCCGGCCTGAAGCTGGTCATCTGCGGCTCAGCCGCCGGCACCGTTTCAGCGCGGAAGGGGGCCTATTACGCCGGTCCCGGCAACAAATTCTGGCCCATCCTGGCCGAAACCGGCCTGACCCCCCGTCAACTGCGCCCAGACGAATTCCCCTTGTTGCCATCCTTCGGGATCGGCCTGACCGATCTGGCCAAATCCGCCTTCGGTGCCGACACCGCGATCCCGCAAGGGGAGTACGACCCGCCGGGTCTCATGGCCCGGATACGGGCCTGCCGGCCGGCGGTGCTGGCCTTCAACGGCAAGAAGGCCGCAGCCCGGTTTCTGGGGGTGAGCACGGTCGGTTATGGCCCGGCAACGGAGATCGCCGATTTCCCGCCGGTGTTCGTTCTGCCCTCCACCTCCGGCGCGGCCTCCGGCCATTGGGCGCCGCAGTGGTGGTTCCAGCTCGCGCTGTTGGTTCACCGCCAGGCGAGTGATCAGGCGGCGGCGTCCCCCGGCCAGACCCAGACTTCGGCCATGCCCAGCCCCCGGACCGCGATCCCGCCATCGAGCATCGCTGAGTAGGACCGGTGATGGTGCCCATGCACCACCCAGCGCGCCCCGGCCGCCCGGGCGATCGCGTCCAGGACGGCGAACCCGTGCTCGTGGGAGGTCGGGGCTTCATGCGCGACCAGCACGTCGAAACGCAGGTCCGACAAGGCAGCGGCGTCCTCGGGGAAGATGGTGTCGCGGTGCCAGAGCGGCAGGCCACCCCGCCACCGCTCGTCCGGGCGCAGGGAGGACAGGAAGTCCGCCCGGGTCTGAAACCGGGGCGGTTCGATCCGCTGCCCCGGGCTGTCGGCCCGCGGATACCAGACCCGGGGGCGGAATACGCCGGGCAGACCGGCGACGCGCAGCCCATCGATGTCCGTGACCCGCAGCCCCAGATCACCGTCCGGATGCCCGGCCACCAGATGGTCGTAGCCGGCCTCGGTCTCGGTATCGTGGTTGCCGAGGATCCAGCGCACCGACCAGCCCGCCGAAAGCAAAGGCGCCAGCAGGACGGGCAGCGGGGCAGGGCAATCGCAGTCCCCCACGATCACCAGCGTCCCCGCCGCCATCCCCTCGCACGCCCTGATGATCGGCGTGAAATTCCGGTGCGGGTCCCCGGCGAAAACAAGCGGACGTGACATCAGCGGTTGGGCATCAGTTGCCGATAACCGAGGCGACCCACTGCGCCCAGGCGAGCACGGCCTTGTCCTCCCCCCGGCGGCCGACGATCTGGATGCCGAGTGGCATCCCGTTCGGCCCCAGCCCCGCCGGCACCGTCACGCAGGGCACATGCAGGGAGGTCCAGATGAAGTTGAACGACGGATCGCCGGTCCATTCCAGCCCGGCCGGCGCCTCCCCGGGGGCGGAGGGGGTGATCAGGATATCCAGCCCGTCCATCGCCGCGGGGAACATCGACTGGGTGCGGGAGAAGACGTCATAAGCCGCCTCGACCTGCGCCGTGCTGCGCGACAGCCCGAAATTCAGGCGCTCGCGCAGGCCCTCACTCAGACCCTCGGCCGCGTTTTGCAGCTCCCAGCCCATGGCGCGGGCGCTTTCGTGGTTCATGACGATCGGGTGGGCTTCGATCAGGGCCGCGAAATCCTCCGGCAGTTCCCGGTCGCTGACCCGGGCACCGGCGCGGCCGAGCGCGTTGGTGACGCGCACCCGCAGCGCCTCGGTCTCCGGCAGGGCATTGGCGGCTGTCGGGGACATGCAGATGCCGACGCGCGGCGCCCGGTCCGGTTTGGTGTCGGGGTCACCGAGGTCGCGGAACGAGATGGCGGCGGCAACCAGCGCGCAATCGGCCACGCTGCGGGCCATGACGCCGACGGTGTCCAGGCTGCCCGACATCACCTTCATGCCCATCCGCTCAATCGTCCCGTACGTCGGCTTGTAGCCGACAACCCCGCAATAGGCGGCGGGGCGGATGATGCTGCCGGCGGTCTGCGTGCCATAGGCCACCGGGAAGAACCCGTCCGCCACACCGGCGGCGGAACCCGAGGACGACCCACCCGGCGTATGCCCCAGCCCCGCCGGATTGGCCGTCGGCCCCGGCTTGCGGGTGGCGAATTCGGTCGTGACGGTTTTGCCCATGACCACGGCGCCGGCCGCGCGTGCCCAGGCAACCGGCGCCGAGTCGGCCCGCGGCTGCCATCCGGCCCAGATCGGGGAGCCGTACTGGCTCGGCATATCCGCGGTATCCAGCACGTCCTTCACCCCCAGCGGGATGCCGTGCAGCGGACCGGCCGGGGCCTTTGCCAGGCCCTGCCGCGCGGTGTCGGCGTCGAACCAGGCGAAGGCGCGGACTTCGGGCTCGCGCGCGGCGATGCGGGCCAGGCAGGCCTCCATCAGCTCCTCCGGCCGCAAGGTGCCGGCCTGGAAGCGGCGCGTGGCCTCGGTAGCGGTCATCATGTGAAGGTCGGATGTCATATCCCGAAAAACTCCCCTGTGAGGCCCCGGATTGGGCGTTCAGACTGGCGCGCGCGGTCTGGCAGGTCCATCTTGGCACCGATGACGCCCGGAGAGCATCCCCAATCCATCCGTGTGGGCACCAGCCCGGACGGATCGGTCACCTACCTCGTCGCGATCCCGCCGGAGGCTCTGCCCGCCGTTGGGAAGCGCGATCTTGAGCTCGCCTGGTTCGCCGCGCGACGGGCGGCGCTGGGGCAGCGTTGGGGCGTGGTGCGCGGCTTCCGCTTCATCCGCCCGGATGGCACGCATACCGATCTCGGCCTGGCCGATCCGGACGCGGCCTGCTGGGTGGCGGCGGTGGATGGGCAGGTGGGGCTGGGCAACAGCCATGGCATGTCGCTCTGCCTGCGGCTGCTGGCGCTGATCGAGCTGCTGGCGCGCGCCAGCTGGGCCCGGCCGTTGTTCAAACTTGACCGCGGCGGGGCGGACCTGCATCCCGCGTTGCTGCGCACGGCCGCGACTCTGCCGTTAAACCGGGAGGCCCGCTTCGACGAAGCCGGCTTCCGCCATTGTCTGTCGCGGTATGTGGCGGGATTCGCGCTCGAAGCCCCGCAATCGCCCGCCGTGAAATCGCAAAAAACGGGCGGCACCGCCCGACTGGGAGCCTGAAGATGATTCGCGTCTGTTCCATTCTGATCGCCTGCCTCGCGCTGGCCGGTTGCGCCTCCTCTGGCGGCTCTGTCGTGGACGCCTTTAAGGGGGGCGGCGGCCAGGCCGACCCGGCGACACAGACGGCGTGCCGGCAGCGGGCGGATGCGGTTTATGATCGCCAGAACCGGGGGGAGATTTACAGCCCGCAACCCGGCATCAACACGCCATCCTCCGGCGGCTATGCGCCCGGCGATGACAGCCGCGGCCTGGGCCAGATCTTCGCCCGCGACCGGATGATCCAGGATTGCGTGCGTATCAACGGGATCTCCCGTGATGCCGGGGCGGCGCCGGTGGTGGTGAAGACCGGCAAGAACTGAGCCCCGCATGGCCAGCCTTTCCGCCGTTGGTGGGGTTCTGAAGCAGCGCAACGCGCGCATCTTCTACACCGGCAGCGTGGTGTGCTGGACCGGGTCGTGGATCCAGCGCATCGCCACCGACTGGCTGGCCTGGGAGCTGACGCACTCCGTCCTGTGGGTGGCGGTGATCGCGTTCTGTAATCTGGTGCCTTCGGTCATCATCTCCCCCATTGCCGGGGCGGCGGCGGATCGGATGGATCGGGTGCATCTGACCATGATCTCCCAGTTCGTCGCGGCGGGGCAGGCGGCGATCCTGGTGGTGCTGGTGCTGACCGGAACCATTCGGATCGAGTTGATGGCGATCCTGACCGCCATCAATGGCGCGGCGGAGACCTTTGCTCAGCCGGCCCGGCAATGCCTGATCCCCGGCCTGGTGCCACGGCAATACCTGCCGGGCGCGGTGGCGCTGAATTCTCTGACCTATAACACCGCCCGCTTCATCGGCCCCGCGATATCCGGCCCGATGATCGCGTTGTGGGGGGTGGTGCCGTCGATCGCGGTCAATTGCGCCGCCTTCCTGTTCGCCAGCCTGTCGATGGTCCGGCTGGATCTGGACCCGGCCATCCGGCGCTCCCAGCGCGTGACCGGCAGCATACTGCATGATGCGATCGAAGGCGTGCGCTACGTCATTGGTCATCGCGGAATCGGCCCCCTGATGCTGTTCGCCGCGACGATGGGGATGCTGCTGCGGTCGGTGCCGGAGATGCTGCCGCCCTATGTGGCCGATTTGTTTGGCCGCGGGGCGGAGGGCCTGGCGACCTTGGCCAGCGCCATGGGCTGCGCGGCGCTTATCGGCGGATCCTATATCGCCATTCGCGGGCGGCTGCGCGGCCTGACTCAGGTGGCGCTGCTGGCGGGCGGCTCGCTGGCCATCGCCACGGCCGGCTTCGTGGCGACGCGGTATTTTCCGGTGGGCGTTGTCTGCATCGCCGCCATGGGGGCGATGACCACGATGCACGGCATATCGATCCAGACGTTGCTGCAGAATTCCTGCGCGCCGCACATGGTTGGGCGGGTGCTCAGCCTGTGGGGCATGATCACCCGCGCCGCCCCGGCGATGGGGGCGCTGGCCTATGGCGCCGCGTCGGAGCTTGTTGGCCTGCAAATCCCGGTGCTGGTCGGGACCGTTTTGTGCGCGTGCATGTGGGCTTACACATGGCGGCGGCGCGCGGCGATCGCGGCGGCGCTGGAGGGCGGGTGAGCCTCTGGCCTGCCGCGCGCGCTTGGCATAAAAGCATCGGATACGCCGCTTTCAAGGAGCCTCCCATGTCCAAGATCATCCGCACCGAACCCGGCCCGATCCTGTCTAAAGCCGTTGAATACCATGGTTTTGTCTACCTGCCGGGCATCACGGCCCGCGATACCAGCAAGGACATCAAGGGCCAGACGGCCGATGTGCTGGAGCAGATCGATGAGATGCTGGAACTGCACGGCACCGACAAGACCCGCATGCTGCAGGCCGTTATCTGGGTGAAGGACATCACGCAGCGCCCGGCGATGAACGAAGTCTGGACTCCGTGGCTGCCGAAAGATGGCGCCCCGGTCCGCGCCTGCGTTCAGGCCGAAATGGCCGCGCCGAGCGTGCTGGTCGAGATCATGATCACCGCCTGCAAGTAACGCGTGCCGGCCGATCACGGCCGGTTTGTCAGCGTTCGGCCGGGGTGAGGTTCGATCATCCCGGCGACCGCGTGTCCCGAATATGTGCCGGCATGTCTGGGCCGACGGTATATGTCGGCTGGGGGACGGTGTCGGGCGTCGAGGCGCGGACCGTCGGTATTTCCCGCTGAAACGCATGTTTGGGTTTCAGCTTCGGCTCCGGCTTAGGCTGATGCGCGGCGCGCGTCTGCTTGTGCCAGGCCCGGATATCGTCCTGGGTGACGAAGCCTTTTTTATCTGTGTCGATCTCGGCGAAATGCCGGGCCACGCTGGGATAGCCGGCCTTGGCCTGCTCCAGGGTCAGATGCCCGTCATGGCTCGCATTCGCCTGCGCGAATCGCTGCTCCCAGGTCAGGCGGGGATGCGGTGTCGTCATCCCCTCCGCCCAGGCAGGGGCGGTGAGGCAGGGCAGGAGCACGAGGGCGGAAAACCAGCGGCGCATGGGAAGAACTCCGGTCTGAGGAACCAACGCCCTCAGTATGCAACCAGAGTTCTTAATATTTCGTTAACGCGGACCAATTTATTTTGCCGTGCATGCACGAATAATTTGTATCGCGAGCTCGACCCCCGCCCGGTCCACATCCAGATGGGTGCATGCGCGGATTCGGTTAGCCCCCATGACCGAGACCATCACCCCTTCCTGACGCAGGCGGGCGGTGAGCACGTCCGCCGCGATCCCGGTGCCGCTGGTGTTGAAGAACACCAGATTGGTCTCCGGCGTTTCGACGCTCAGACCAGGGATTTCGGCCAGAGCCTGCGCCAAAGCGGCGGCATTGGCATGGTCGTCGGCGAGGCGGTCGACATTGTGGTCGAGCGCGTAGAGGCAGGCCGCGGCGCAGATGCCGCCCTGGCGCATCGACCCACCCAGCCGCTGCTTCCACCGCCAGGCCTGGTCGATGAACGCGGCACTGCCACAGAGCACCGCGCCGAGCGGCGCACCCAGGCCTTTGGTGAAATCCAACCAGACGGTGTCGCAGCCCGCCGTCATCACGTCAGCCGGCACGCCGGCCGCGACCACGGCGTTCATCAGCCGGGCGCCATCCATATGGGTTTTCATACCCCATTCATGCGCGGCTTCGGTCACCGCATTCAATTGCGCCAGGGGCCAGACCGAGCCGCCGCCGAAATTCGCGGTCTGCTCAACTGACAGTAGCGTTTGCGGCGGTGAATTGCGCCGCTTCTCACGGAACGCCGCCTGCATCGTCGGCACGTCGAACAGGCCGCGCGCGCCACGCAGGCCAAGCGCCACGACGCCAGCGATCGCGCCCGGACCGCCGCCCTCGTTCACCGTGACATGGCTCGCTTCGTGCGCCAGCATTTCGTCGCCCGGGC
>CAIUPC010000589.1 GCA_903900905.1 uncultured Acetobacteraceae bacterium | reverse complement strand
TGATCACCGGCAGCAGCTCTTCCACGTGGCTGAACATGCGGCGTTCGATGACTTCCCGCACCTTCTCGTAGCTGGTCCAGCTCGGGTTCTTGCCGTTGTTGTTCGCCCGCGCGCGGAGGCAGAATTTCACCACCTCGTTGCGGAAATCCTTGGGATTGGCGATGCCCGCTGGCTTTTCGACCTTGGTCAGCTCCTGATTGAGCAATTCCCGGCTCAGCAACTGGCCGGTATCGGCGTCTTTGAAATCGATGTCCTCGATCCAGGCGTCGGCGTACGAGACGTAGCGATCGAACAGGTTCTGCCCGTAGTCGTGATAGGACTCGAGATACGCCTTCTGAATCTCGTTGCCGATAAATTCAGCGTAGCGCGGCGCCAGTTCGCCCTTGATGAATTCCAGATACCGCTTCTCGGTTTCCTGCGGCATCTGATCCCGGCGGATCGACTGCTCCAGCACATACATCAGATGCACCGGATCCGCCGCGACCTCTGTCGTGTCGTGGTTGAACGTGGCTGCCAGGACCTTGAAGGCGAAGCGGGTCGAAGCGCCGTCCATGCCCTCTTCCATGCCGGCCGAGTCTTTGTATTCCTGCAGGCTGCGGGCGCGCGGATCGGTTTCTTTCAGGCTTTCGCCGTCATAGATCCGCATTTTGGAATAGAGCGTCGAATTCTCGTGCTTCTTCAACCGTGACAGCACCGAGAACCGTGCCAGCATCTCCAACGTACCCGGTGCGCAGGGTGCTGCCCCCAGTTCCGAGCGGCTGATCAGCTTTTCGTAGATCTTCTCCTCTTCCGAGACGCGCAGGCAGTACGGCACCTTGATCACATAGATGCGATCGATGAAGGCTTCGTTGTTCTTGTTGTTACGGAACGTCTGCCACTCCGCCTCGTTGGAGTGCGCCATGATGATGCCGGTGAAGGGGATGGCGCCGATATTCTCAGTGCCAATATAATTTCCTTCCTGCGTCGCGGTCAGCAGCGGATGCAACATCTTGATCGGGGCTTTGAACATCTCGACGAATTCGAGCATGCCCTGATTGGCGCGGTTCAAGCCGCCGGAATAGCTGTAGGCATCGGGATCGTTCTGGGAATGCATCTCCAGCTTGCGGATATCGACCTTGCCGACGAGGGACGAAATATCCTGATTGTTCTCGTCCCCCGGCTCGGTCTTGGCGACACCGATCTGACGCAGGCGGGATGGCGTAATGCGCTGCACCCGGAATTTCGAGATATCGCCGTTGAATTCGTCGAGCCGCTTCAGGCACCAGGGGCTCATGATGCCCGTCAGCCGCCGGCGCGGAATGCCGTAACGGTCCTCCAGCAGACTGCCGGTGCGATCCGGATCGAACAGACCCAGCGGGCTTTCGAAGACCGGGCTGAGTTCATCGCCGGCTTTCAGCACATAGATGGGATGACTTTCCATCAAGGCCTTCAGCCGTTCCGCCAAGGACGACTTGCCACCGCCGACAGGGCCCAGCAAGTACATGATTTGCTTGCGTTCTTCGAGCCCCTGCGCGGCATGGCGCAAGAAGCCGACGATGCGTTCGATCGTCTCTTCCATGCCGTAGAACTCGGAAAACGCCGGGTAGACCCGGATGGTCCGGTTCATGAAAATCCGGCCGAGCCGCGCGTCCTTGGACGTATCCAGCATTTCCGCCTCGCCGATGGCGGCGAGCAATCGCTCGGTCGCCGTGGCGTACATCATCGGGTTGCCGCGGCACCCGTCCAGATATTCCGCGAGCGACATTTCGGTTTCGCGGTGCGCTTCGAAACCGCGGGCATAGGCGGTGAAGATATCATCGAGCGAATTCATGAACCGCTCCTTTGCTGTGGTTGATATGGGGAGACCCCTGCCAGCACACCAGGAACGCTAGCGTACCAGGGAGGGGTGGCGCGAAGAAAATCGTGACGATTCGAGGTAACATTTGCCGTGTGCGGAGCATCAGCATTGGTCTCGCCACAGGGCAGCCGACCGGAAGGGGCGGCTGGGGGCGGAAAGCATAGGCGCGCGAAGTTAAGATAGAGTTAACGCGCCAGCTCGAAAGGCGAGAAAGCCAATGCATGGGTAGAGATTAAGCACGGCCAAGGACTTCGTGGGCCAAAAACGATGAATGGCAATTTTATTTGCAAATGATGCCGAAAGCCTGGGCGTACGCTTCCTGGCCTATCGGTGCGCGCCCGGCGGTGCGCTGTCATGGCGCGCCAGCGCTTCCAGCAAATGCTGCTCGACCTCGGGCGGCGGGGCTTCCCGCGGCGCCCGTGCCAGCAAGCCCACGGTCCGGCGCATCTGGTCGTAATAGCGGCGGCAGGAATGGCACATGAACAGATGCAGGTGGGCACGCAGCCTGGCAAATCCCGGCAGCGCGCCATCCAGGTAGTCCGTCACAAGCTCGGACATCTCGCGGCACGTGGGAATGGGGGGCCTCCTGCGTTCCAGGGTCTCAGATGAATCATATGACTCGGCCGCATTATACGCGTTACAAGCCGATCGCCAGTATTGATGACGTTGGAGCAGGGGCCGGATGGCACAGAGCGAGTTCGATGAACCCTCCTTCCTCGCGAAGCTGCGGGCCGGAGACCAAGGCGCGTATCGTCAGCTGATCCGGCGCTACCATAACTCCCTGATCGGGGTTGCCGCCGCCATCATTGGCAGCCGGGCGCAGGCGGAAGAGGTGGTCCAGGATGCCTGGCTTGCCGTTTTTTCCGGCATCGGACGCTTCGAAGGGCGGTCAAGCCTGGTGACCTGGCTGTTCAGCATCGTCCTGAACCGCGCCCGGACCCGCATCGGGCGGGAGGGGCGGACCGTCGGCCTGCCGGCGATGCTCGATGGCGGTCAGCCCAACGAGCGGGCCGTGCCGCTGTCTGCCTTCCAGCCCAGCGGCCATTGGGCCGAAACCCCGCGGCTATGGGACGAAATCAATCCTGAACGCATCGTCGGCGGCCGCCAGCTTTGGGATCACGTGCAGGCGGTGATCGAGCGTCTTCCCGCCGGTCAGAAAGCCGACATTCTCCTGCGCGACATGGAAGACCGCAGTGCCGAGGAAGCCTGCGAACTGCTGGGCATTACCGCGGAGAACCAGCGCGTCCTGCTGCACCGGGCGCGCGGCCGGATCCGTCTGGCCATCGATCAGTTGACCAACCCGAAGGCAGCGGGCATCGCGGCCGCTCCCAACCCGCGCCCGATCCGGGGAGGCGCCGGGCTGGCGCTGCTATGGGCGCGGCTGGCGCAAGCTTGCCGCGTGCCGGACCGATGGGCGTTCGCGTGACGCTGGCCGGTTGCCGGCGTTAGCTGCTCCCGTTTTGGCATCGGCGCCATTTACGGTCATGCCGACGGAGGTCGGCATGACGGTGAGGGGCAGAGCGCAAAGCAAACCGGCACATTTATTCTTCCGAATCGCTGAAGGTATTTCGCCCCCCTTAACCCTTCCTTAACCTTTGGTCGGCATACCGGGGCCATGGCCCCCTCTGTCATCCTGTCCTTCGCCGCGCTCGGCCTCGCTTTCACAGTGCCGTTGCTGTTTTGGTATGCCGTCGGCGCGCTGGTGCTCGCGTCCATCCTGTTCCTCGCCACCCGCCACACAGTCGCGTTCTGTGTGGCCTGGGTGCTGATCGCCGGCATGAGCCTCGAGATGACGCTGACCGACCTCGTCGGGCCCGAGGCATTCCAGTCAACCATCGCCGCCATCAAAGCCGCCCAAATCGGCCTCGCGGGATTAGCCGCACTGCGCTGGGGGGTGCGCATAGATCCTTTGAACCCCGCGCTGGTCTTCATCGGAATCGGCGTCATCGGGATCCTGCACGGGCTGGCGCCCGGGCTGACCGCCGCCGACAGCCTACGCTCCCTGATCGGGTCCGTTGCGCCCTTCGCGTTCGGCTTTGTCCGGCTGCGGCCAGCCTGGGCCAGCACGATGATCCGCGTCATTCCCTGGTGCCCGCTGGCCGCGGTGCTGGGCGGCGGCATCCTCGCAATGGC
>CAIUPC010000588.1 GCA_903900905.1 uncultured Acetobacteraceae bacterium | reverse complement strand
GGCTTAGCGTCGTTATGGCGGCGCTTATCGGCTGGCTCTATATCGGCCGCAGTCTGGTCGCACGCGTGGTCGCGCTCAATGCCGTCATGGGCCGTCTGTCGGATGGCGATCTGACCGCTGTGGTCGCGCCGTCGCGGCAGGCGGACGAGATCAGCCGGATGGCCGCCACGGTCAGCGTTTTCCGGGACAACATGATCCGGGCCGAACGGCTGACAGTGGAACAACAGGCCGAACACGCCGCGCGGGAAAGCCGCGCCGCCCGGGTTGATGGTCTGACGCATGGGTTTGAAGGGCAGGTGGGTGGGCTGGTGGGCCTTGTCGCCTCCGCCGCGGCGCAGTTGCAGACCACCGCGCGGTCCATGACCGGCACGGCCGGTGAAACCGCGCAGCAGGCGGCCAATGTCGCCTCGGCGGCGGAAGAGGCCAGCGTCAACGTGCAGACCGTCGCCAGCGCGGCGGAGGAACTGGCGGCCTCGATCACCGAAATCTCCCGCCAGGTGGCGCAATCGGCCAAGGTCGCGGGGCAGGCGGTGGAAGATGCCAGGCGCACCGACACGGTGGTGCGGGCGTTGGCCGACGGTGCCCGCAGTATCGGGGAGGTCGTGGGTCTGATCAGCAATATCGCCGGCCAGACCAATCTGCTGGCGCTGAATGCCACGATCGAAGCCGCGCGGGCGGGTGATGCCGGCAAGGGCTTCGCGGTCGTCGCCAGTGAGGTCAAAAGCCTCGCCACCCAGACGGCGCGCGCGACGGAGGATATCGGCCGCCAGATCGCGCAAATCCAAAATGCCACCCGTGAGGCCGTGGCCTCCATTGAAGGCATCGGTTCGACCATCGGCGAAGTCAGCGCCATCGCCGCCGCCATTGCCGCGGCGGTCGAGCAACAAGGCGCGGCGACCCAGGAAATCGCCCGCAACACCCAGCAGGCCTCGGCCGGTACCCTGTCGGTCACGACCAACATCTCTGGCGTGGGGGAGGGTGCGCAGAACACCGGTGCCGCGGCGACGGAGGTCCTGGGGGCGGCCGGGACCTTGTCGCGCCAGGCGGAGGACCTGAACCGCGCGATCAGCCGGTTCATTGCCGACATCAAAGCGGCTTAGACCGGCTTACCCTGTTTGCCGGGCCGCGACCCTGGCCTATAAACGCACCAGCGATTGCAACATGCGGTCAAGCTGGAGAGAGACATGAGCCAACCCACCGGTCCCCTGAAGGGCCTGCGCGTATTCGACCTGACCCGCGTCCTGGCGGGGCCCACCTGCGCGCAGATGCTGGGCGACCTCGGCGCCGACATCGTGAAGATCGAACGCCCGGGCGCCGGCGACGACACCCGCGCCTTCGCGCCGCCCTTCATGCCCGGCACCCGGGAAAGCGCCTATTTCACCGGCGTGAACCGCAACAAGCAGTCGGTGACGCTCGATATCTCGCAGAAGGAAGGCCAGGAGATCGCGCTGAAGCTGATCGCTGACTGCGACATCTTCGTCGAGAACTTCAAGGTGGGCGCGCTGGCCAAGTACGGCCTCGGCTATGAAGAGTTGCATGCGAAGTTCCCGCGCCTGATCTATTGCTCCATCACCGGCTTCGGCCAGACCGGCCCTTATGCCCCGCGCCCCGGCTATGACAGCCTGATCCAGGGCATGGGCGGCGTTATGAGCCTGACCGGGGAGCCCGAGGGCCTGCCGCAGAAAGTCGGCGTGCCGGTGGCGGACCTGTTCGCGGGCCTCTATGGCTGCATCGGCATCCTGGCGGCGTTACGCCATCGCGATTTGACCGGCCAGGGCCAGCAGATCGACATCGGCATGCTCGACACGAGCGTGGCCTGGCTCGCCAATCAGGGCATGAACTACCTCGCGACCGGGGAAAACCCGCCGCGCCTGGGCAACCAGCATCCCAACATCGTGCCCTATCAGGTGTTCCCGACCGGCGACGGCTATATGGTGTTGTCCGTCGGCAATGACCCGACCTTCAAGCGCTTCTGCGAGTCCTTCGCGCTGACGCATCTGCTGGAAGACCCACGCTTCGCCACCAATGCCGCGCGCGTTGAAAACCGGCAGTTGGTGACGGACACCCTGACGCCGGTGATGAAGCAGCACCCCACCAGCTGGTGGATTGAGCAGTTGGAGGCTCTGAAGATCGGTTGTGGGCCGATCAACACGCTGGAGCAGGTGTTCTCTGACCAGCATGTGGTGGCGCGGGGCATGGTGCTGGAAATGCCGACACCGTCGGGCACGCCCGTGAAGGTGATCGCCAATCCGGTGAAGCTGTCGGAAACCCCGGCGGATTACCGCATCGCGCCGCCGCTGCTGGGCCAGCACACCGATGCGATCCTGGGTGAGCGCCTGGGCCTTGACGCGGCGGCGCTGGCGGCGCTGCGGGAGAAGGGGGTTATCTGATTCCGATATGGCGGATGCGGGCGAGATCGGGTTTCCGCTTGAGATTGTGATCGAGGGGACACCGGTCTCGCTTGCGGGCGATAAGGCGCGGTGGCAGGCCCGGGTTTTGGCCGCTACCCGGGCGTGCGTGAGAGCGGTCGATGATTTGGGGTTCCTGGATCATCGCCCCGTGGCCGTGACGATCCTTTATTTCCCTGCCGCAGCGATGCAGAGGGATGTCGACAACATCGTCAAACCCATTCTCGATGGTATGAAATCGGCGGCCTACCCGGATGATAAAGTCGTCGAACGTGTGCTGGTCCAGAAATTCGAACCAGGGATTGACCGCAAGGTCACCACAACGTCGGAACAGTTGTTGAATGCCTTGTTGATGGAGCCTCCGGTCGTGTACATACGTATCGACGATGATTTGAACTGGAGGGTGGTATCATGACCGCGCCGCATATCGTCCGTGAAAGTTTAGTGCTTGAGCGCCTGCGGGAGACCTACGAGCAGCAAGGCTACGCGTTTTTCCTCGAACCTTCGGGTGATATTCTGCCGCCTTTCCTGCGGGGGTACCGGCCCGATGCGATGGCCCTGAAGGGCAACGGCGGCGAGATCATCGCGGTAAAGTTCGGGCCGAATTCTGAAAAAGATGATAGCCTCAAGGCACTTGCGAAGGCTTTGAAGGATCAGCCGGATTGGCGTCTGAGACTGCAAGTTGAGCAACCCAGAGCGGAAGACCGCTTGATGATTGAACCGCCGACGCGGCCGCAGTTGGAGGGGTTGATCGCTGAGAGTGAAAGGCTCGTGATCGAAAATCATCCCCGCGCGGCAATGTTGCTGGCCTGGTCCGCGCTTGAAGCCGTGGCCAGAACCCGGGCGGTCGCGCGGGGGCTGGTGACGGGTCGGCCACTTTCGCCCGCCGGCATTGTCGAATCGTTGGAGATGGGCGGTTCCATCGATCATGAAACCGGGTTTGATCTGCGGCAGACGGCGCAATTGCGGAACCGGGTCGCGCATGGCGATCTCACCGCGGTTGTTGATCCCGGTTCTGTTGAATCCCTGATCCGTTGCATCAAGGGCCTTGCCATTCCGGTCGATTTCAATCCCTTGCCGGGTGTGGTCGCGGCATAGCGGGTGTCGCTGGGCGAGCGCGATGCAACCTACCCACCACACTGTCCGGTACCTCCTTGGCGGCCGCTTTCGCCGGATGGCGTATGTCGCCTGGGGGGAGCCGGAGGCGCCGCCGGTTCTGTGCGTGCACGGCCTGACCCGTAACGGGCGGGATTTCGATGCGCTGGCGGCGGGCCTGTCGGACCGGTTCCGGGTGATCTGCCCGGATTTGCCGGGACGCGGCGCATCTGACTGGCTGGATGATCCGATGCTGTATCAGGCGCAGCACTACGTGACCGCGCTGGCGCATCTATTGGCGGTGATTGGGCGCGATGTCGCCTGGGTCGGGACCTCGCTGGGCGGGATCTGCGGCATGGTGATCGCGGCGACTCCGGGGCATTGCATCCGTAAGCTGGTTCTGAACGATATTGGCCCGTTCATTCCGGCCGAGGCATTGGGCCGCATTCGCGATTATATGCTGGCCTCGGGCGCGTCGAATATCCTGCAACGGTTTTCTGATATGGAGTCCGTTGAGCGATATCTGCGGTTGGTTCATGCGCCGTTCGGCCCCCTGACCGACGCGCAATGGGCGCATTTGGCGGCGATTTCGGTGCGGCCATTGCCGGATGGTTATTTCGCCATGCACTACGATCCCGGTATCGCGGCGCCGTTGCGGGCCCATCCGGCGGTCGCTGTGGATTTGTGGCCGCTCTGGGATCGCATGGGCGTTCCGGTTCTGGCGATCCGCGGGGCCGTCAGTGACCTGCTGCTGCCGGAAACGCTGGAGCGTATGGCGTCGTGCGGCGCGCGGGTCATGACCGTCCCCGACACCGGGCACGCCCCGGCCCTGATGGCGCCAGACCAAATCGCCACGATCCGGGCGTTTTTGCTGGCCTGAACCGCGGGTGGTGGCCAAACCCCCGGAGTGGTATAGATTGTGAACTTGGTTACCAGTTTTTATACGATCCGTCGTACCCGCTGGGGGTGTTGACAAGCTGAGGCCGATGTCGCGCATCAAGAGCATCATTCAATGGGCCACCAACCCCGGCCGGCATCCGCTGCGGCTGCTTTATGGTGGGGCGGTGGCGATTGTTCTGTTGCTTGCCAGTGCGGACGTGTTTGTCGTGTTCAAGCTGCGCGAAAGCGCCCTGCGCGGGGCTGAAAGCAATCTCGGTACTGTCAGCCTGACGCTGTCCGAACAATGTGAGCGGACCTTTCAAAGTCTTGACCTCGTGCTCAACAGTGTCGCGGAAGTCCTCACTGCTGAGGGCGTTGATGATCCCGATGTTTTCAGCCGGAAGATGGCCAATCGCAGCGCCTATGTGATGCTGCGCGACAAGCTGACGGGGCTGCCCTTCATCGATGCCCTGTCGATGGTCGGGGCTGATGGCAAGATCATCAATTTTTCCCGCTTCTGGCCGACGCCGGACATCAATGTTGCCGATCGCGACTATTTTCAGGCGCTGAGTGCAAAATCTGACTTAACGTCTTTTATCAGCGCGCCGGTGCAAAATCGTGGCACCGGGACCTGGACTCTTTATTTAGCGCGTCGTGTGCAGGCCAAGGATGGACGCTTCGTTGGTCTGCTGCTTGGCGCGGTGGAATTGCGGTATTTCGAGGACCTGTATCGCGCGGTGTCGTTGGGCCCTGGCAGCGCCATCACGCTGTTTCGCGACGACGGTACCATGCTGGCCCGTTATCCGGATCGCAATGTCATCGGGCAACGGATCGATAACGGCGGATGGCGCGCGGTGCAGGAGGGTGTGGCGGGCGTGCTGCGCGGCCCTGGTGTGAGTGATCAGCAGATGCGGGTCAAAGTGGCCCGCCATCTCGCCGGGTACCCGTTGG
>CAIUPC010000587.1 GCA_903900905.1 uncultured Acetobacteraceae bacterium | reverse complement strand
GGCAGCAGCGGAAACCCTGGTCCCCGGGACAAGCCCGGGGATGACGCTGGAGCAGGATGACCGCGCCTGGCAGCGGTCACCCCGCTCTAAGGACTGGTAGGCGCCGGCGCTGCTTGCAGATAATGAAGGAACTCGTTGTCCGGTGTTAGTACCAAACGCGCCCCACCGGCATCGAATACATCGCGGTAACTCTGCAATGTCCGCCAGATGCCGAAGAATTGCGGGTCCTTGTTGAAAGCGGCGGCGTAGATGCGGGTCGCCTCGGCCTCCCCTTCACCGCGCAGCTTGTCGGACGTGGCCCGGGCATCGGCCAGGATCACCGTCCGCTCCCGCTCCGCATCCGCCTTCAACCGGGCGGCGGCTTCGGCGCCCTCCCCGCGGGTCTGCGTGGCGATACGCTGCCGTTCAGACTGCATGCGCGACAGGATCGCCTGGGTGTTCTCTTCCGGCAAATCGGCGCGGCGGATGCGCACGTCCTCAATCGCGACGCCAAAATTGCGCATGTCATCATTCACCTGCTGGCGAATGGCCGCCATGATCCGCTCCCTATCGGCCGACAACACATCCAGCAGCGAATTCTTGCCCAGCACCCGGCGCAATGACGATGTGACGATGGAGTTCAAACGCCCCCGGATCGCCTCCGGCATCGGGCCCACCGCCTGATAGAACTTCAACGGGTCAGCGATGCGGAAGACGGTGAAGCTATCGACGATCAGCCGCCGCTGGTCGCCCAGGATCACTTCTTCGCCCGGCAGTTCCACGTTCAGCAACCGGCGGTCAAAGCTGATCACCTCCTGCACGAACGGCACCTTGATGTGCAGCCCCGGTTCTTCGATGGCGCGCACGACCTGCCCGAACTGGGCGATCAGCACGCGCTGGGTCTGGCCAACGGTGAACAGGGCGCCGTTCAACAGAACGGCCACTACGACCAGCAACGCGATGCCGGCGATCGACAGGCGGTTCATCGTTGTGCCCCCCCGGTTGCGGGCGCCGGTGACGGCCCAGGTGGCGGCGCCGGAATGCGTGGTGCGGCCGCCGGCATATTCAACGGCAGGAAGGGCACCAGGCCCTTGAGCTTATCATCCACCACCAGCGTCTGCGCATGGCTGAGCACGTCGGTCATGGTGTCGATATACATGCGCTTCAATGTGACATCCTTGGCCAGCTGATACGCCGCCAGCACGCTTTCGAAGCGCTGCGCCTGCCCGGTCGCCTGCGCGATCGACGCCTGCTTCACGCCCTGCGCTTCCGCCGCGATCCGCGCCGCCTCACCGCGCGCGCGGGGCACGATGTCGTTATGGAAGGACTCGGCCTCATTGCGCATTCTGTCGGCGTCGGTATTGGCGCGCTGCACATCGCGGAAGCTTTCGATCACCGCCGCCGGCGGATCGACCTTCTGCAACTGCACCTGCGTGATCTCCACCCCCACATTATACCGGTCGAGGATCTGCTGGGTCTGCACCATCACGTCGTTTTCGATCTGCGCGCGCAGCTGCGTCAGCGCCGGCTGGATGGGGGTGCGGCCAATCACCTCCCGCATGGAGCTTTCCGCGACACCGCGCACAAGCGTTTCCGGGCCACGGGCATTGAACAGGAATTTCGCCGCCGCTTTCTCCGCCACGCTCACGCGCCAGAACACCGTAACGTCGATGTCGATGATATTTTCGTCACCGGTCAGCATCAGGCTCTCGGCCAGCACATCACGCCCGCCCGCATCCAGACCGGATTCCATCCGCCCGCCGGGGCCGGACCTAAATCCAATCTCGGTCCGGTTGATCCGGGTAACCGCCAATTTCTCTACGCGTTCAATCGGCCAGGGCATGTGCCAATGCAGGCCCGAGGGGGTCCAGTACGAATAAGCCCCGAACTGCAGCACCACGCCCTGCTCATCCGGCTGCACCCGGTAAATGCCGCTGCCCAGCCAGAGGGTCACCAGCGCCAGCGCCAGAACCGCCAGATTGCGGCCGCTGGTCATCCAGTCGCCCACGCCCTTGCCGCCGCCGAAACCGCCGCCGCCATTGAACCCGCCGCCATTGCCGCCACCGCCACCCAGTAAATTACGGATGAAGGCCTGCGCCTGCGCGATCAGCTGGTCGAGGTCCTGCGGCCCGCCACCGAACGGCCCGCCCGGCCGGTTACCCGGCCCACCTTGGTTGCCACCGCCTTGGTTGTTGCCCCCGAACGGGCCACGCGGCGGTTCCTGCCCGCCGCCATTACCCCAAGGCCCACCCGGAGGAGGTCCACCAGAAGGAGAGCCACCGGGAGGGGTTGATCCCCCTTCTGGGCCTTGGCCACCATTGTTCCAGGGCATGTTGTCTCTATAACTCCTGTCTTCGCCCATCACGGCGCGGCCGGTTGGCGATTGCCGACCCCGCACTATATGAGCGAGGTTGGCGCCTGAGGCGCGTGCTTATCGGCCGGTAGCAAAGGGTTTGCAAGGGAATGACGACACTGTCACCGGACGCGTTGCGCAATGCGCTGCGCGCCATCAAGGATCCCGCCACCGGGCGGGATATCGTCGAAGCCGGTCTGGTCGAGGGCATCCAGATCCGTGACGGCCTGGTCCAGGTGAGCCTGCTGACCGATCGCGCCAAGGCCGCCGCCATGGAGCCGGTGCGCCTGGAAGCCGCGCGTATTCTGGGCCAGCAGCCCGGCGTGACGAATGCCACCGCCGTCCTGACCGCCCACAAGCCGGGCGCGCGCCCGGCACCGCCACCGCAGCCCGCACACCATGGCCATGCCCATGCCCACCCGCAGGGGCCAGCCCCGCAAAAGGCGCCGATGCTGCTGCCGGATGTGAAGGCGATCATCGCCGTCGCCTCCGGCAAGGGCGGCGTCGGCAAATCCACCGTCGCCGTCAATCTGGCCGTATCCCTGGCACGCCAAGGCCTCAAGGTCGGCTTGCTGGATGCCGATATCTATGGCCCGTCGCTGCCCCGCATGCTCGGGCTGAACCGCAAGCCCGAAGTCCGCGGCGACAAGATGATCCCGCTTTCCGCGTGGGGCCTGTCGTGCATGTCCATCGGCTTCCTGGTCGATGAGGAAACCCCGATGGTCTGGCGCGGCCCGATGGTGATGGGCGCGCTGGAGCAGATGATGGGCCAGGTCGCCTGGGGCGCGCTGGACGTGATGGTGGTGGACATGCCGCCCGGAACCGGCGACGCACAGCTGACCATGGCGCAGCGGGTCGCGCTGACCGGGGCGGTCATCGTCTCCACCCCGCAGGACATCGCCCTGATCGACGCCCGCCGCGGGGTGCGCATGTTCGAAAAGACCAACGTGCCCGTGCTGGGCCTGGTCGAAAACATGAGCTTCTTCTGCTGCCCGAATTGCGGCCATACCTCCAACATCTTCGGCCATGGCGGCGCCAAGGCGGAAGCCGCGCGGCTGGGGGCGGAGTTCCTGGGTGAGATCCCGCTGCTGCTGGATATCCGCACCGCGGCGGATGCGGGAACGCCGATCGCGGCCTCGGCACCGAACAGCGAAGGGGCGAAAGCCTATGAGGCGCTGGCGCGGCGGGTCTGGGCGAAAGTGAGCGGCGGGGCGGGCGCGCGGGGAACCGGGCCGCGGATCAGCATCAGCTGATCAGGCGTCCTTCACCACGCTGACGGCGAGGCGCACGCCGGTTTCTTCCTGCAGGTGGGCGATAACCGCGCAGAGGTTGCGTGCCTGCGGGTTGCCGCCGGGTGCGAACATGCGCATCAGGCTTTTGGCGGGGGTGGCCGTGACCTCCGCCAGACGCGGGAAGCCAATGGTGGCGTTGATATAGTCGCGGAGCACGGATTTGCCGGCATCGGGCTCCCCGGAAATCAGCGCCTGCACGGCTTCGGTCAGCAGGGCTTCACGGAACGCGGGATCGCGCTGCACGCGGGCGGCGACGGTGTCGCGGAAGCTGCGGGTCAATGGCATGTCGGTGGGTCCTGTTCGTGTTTGCGGCGCCGGTAATCGTCCCAGCGCATTTTGGCGGTTGCGATGTCCCGCCCCTGCAGATGCCTGGTCCCGCCGCCGAGCAGGATCACCAGGGTCGCGCCATCGCGGGCGAAATAAATCCGGTAGCCGGGACCGAAAGTGATACGGCGTTCGACGACCCCATCCCCGACGGGTTTGGAGTCCCCGAAATTCCCCTTTTCCATCCGCACGAGGGCCATCGTCACCCGTGCGGCGGGTTCCGGCGGCAGATCATCGAACCAGTCGGAAAAGGGGCTGTCACCATCGTCGTCTTCGTATTCCAGCAGCGTGATTTCGGTTATTGGTAACATATATGGCACCCTCCATCAAGCGATAACGAAGGGATCAAACACCAAAATAGTTAACAAACCGTTTATGCCATCGGGGATTTTCGCACGCATACGGGGATAACCGGGGACTGCTCAGCGTCTTCGCGCCTCGGCGACCCCTGCTCCGAAAACAGGGGCACAAACGTGCCCCCCAGTTATTTGCGTTCATTTGCGTTCATTTGCGGTTCCACATTGGGTCACCACCCTCTCGGCGGAAACACTTGCCGCTCAAACCAGGCAGGAAAACCGCAAATGAACGCAAATGAACGCAAATGGTGTCCGCGCCTGCCAGGGTGACTGCGTTGAAGAAGCGGTATTGGATACGCCACGAACGCCAGCGGCTGGTCACGGATCCCCTGTTCAAAGCAGAGGCCGCAATAACCCAAAGGCGCTGACGGAACCCCGACCCTGCCCAGAGATGTTAACCCACCCTGCGCTCCAGCGCGGGCCGCACCTGGAAGACCGCTCGCACCCCAACGATCTGGCGCAAATTGCCCTCGATCAGGTGCACCTCCCCCACCGGCATCGCTTCCACCGCGACCTCGATATGAACAGTATCGCCCGACCGGTGCGACCACATCCGATCAGGGGTCAGATCGCGCCTGGCAAAGGGTTGCAGGACGCGCGGCAGCAGGCCGGGCGACGCATCGGCATCGAGCATAAAACGCACATGAACAGTCATGGGAACAAACTCCGGATCACAAACGGCAGAAAAAGCGGGACACCCCGGCTGCTCAGGCAGCCGGGTCGCTAATTCGCGTGATGTGAAACAGAGTATTCATAGCCCCACTCTAACCGCATCCGCCCGGCCGAGGCAAAGCAAATCGTTGACTCCCGCCGGATGCTTCCCCATAAGGCCGGAATCCGGTCCAGCCATGCTGTCCGGTCCCCACCGAACGTGGGGGCTCCGCCGCTCCGCGAGTGTTCGCGCAGCGGCGTATTTGTCGTTGTGTCTACCAGGGGTTTTCCAGTGTTCGAAGCACTGTCAGACAAGCTGTCCGGGGTATTCGATCGGCTGCGCCGCCGCGGTGCGCTGAACGAAGCCGACGTGACCGAAGCCCTGCGGGAGGTTCGCCTCGCGCTGCTGGACGCCGACGTCGCGCTGCCCGTCGTGCGCGACTTCATCCTGAAGGTCCGCGAACGCGCTGTCGGCGCTGAGGTTCTGTCCTCCGTCACGCCCGGCCAGCAGGTCGTCAAGATCGTCAACGACGTCCTGATTGAGGCTTTGGGCGGCGAAGGCGCGGTCCCCATCAATCTGGCCGCCGCCGCGCCCATCCCCATCCTGATGGTCGGCCTGCAAGGCTCCGGCAAAACCACCACGTCGGGCAAGCTGGCGCTGCGCTTCCGCGACCGTCTGCGGAAGAAGGTGCTGCTGGCGAGCCTGGATACCCAGCGCCCGGCCGCGCAGTTGCAGCTGGCGCAGTTGGCTGACCAGGCGCAGGTGCCGAGCCTGCCCATCATCGCCGGCCAGACGCCGGTCCAGATCGCCCAGCGCGCCATGGATACCGCGCGGCGCGAAGGCTTCGACATCGTCATCCTCGACACCGCCGGGCGGTTGTCGATCGATGAAGCTTTGATGGAGGAGGTCAAGCAGGTCCGCGCCGCCACCAACCCGGCGGAAACGCTGCTGGTGGTCGATGCCATGACCGGCCAGGACGCGGTGACCACCGCCAAGGCCTTCAACGACGCGCTGAAAATCACCGGCATCGTCATGACCCGCATGGATGGCGACGCCCGTGGCGGCGCGGCCTTGTCCATGCGCTTCGTCACCGGCGCACCGATCAAACTGATCGGTGTGGGTGAGAAGCAGGACGCGCTGGAGGATTTCCATCCCGAACGCGTCGCCGGCCGCATCCTCGGCATGGGCGACATCGTCGGCCTGGTGGAACGCGTCAGCGAGACCATCGATCAGGCGGAGGCGGAGAAACTCGCCAGGCGCATGACCTCGGGCAAGTTCGACCTCGAGGACTTCGCCAACCAGCTCAATCAGATCAGCAAGATGGGGAGCCTGACCGGCATCCTCGGCATGCTGCCCGGCGTGGGCAAGATCAAGGACCAGCTCGCCAACGCCAATATCGACAACAAGATCATCAAACGTCAGGCGGCGATCATCTCGTCGATGACGGTCAAGGAACGCCGCAACCCCGATATGATCAAAGCGAGCCGCAAAAAGCGGATCGCCGCCGGGGCCGGCATGACGGTGCAGGATGTCAACAAGCTGCTGAAGCAGTTCGACGACATGACCACCATGATGAAGCGCATGAACAAGCTCGGCCAGAAAGGCCTCATGCGGCAAGGGCTTGGCGCCCTGATGCCGCAGCGGGGCCAGACGAACCGCCGGCCATTCTGACTCACCGCCTTTCTGAAATCACCAACGGAGAACTGACACCATGGGTCTTAAGATCCGCCTCGCCCGCGCCGGCGCCAAGAAGCGCCCCTACTACCACATCGTTGTGGCCGACAGCCGCAGCCCCCGCGATGGCCGCTTCATTGAGCGTGTCGGCAGCTACAACCCGATGCTCCCGGCCGAACACGCGGACCGCGTGCGGCTCGTGAACGAGCGGATCACCCATTGGGTTGATCATGGCGCCATCGCGACCGATCGCGTGGCACGTTTCCTCGGCAAGGCGGGTCTGATCCCGATGCCGGCCTGGAACGAGCAGCCGCACCAGTCGGCGCCGAAGAAGAAGGCCCAGGAACGCGCCAAGGAAGCCGCCGCCGCGGCGGCCGGCTAACACCTGTCCATGCCGAACAGCCTCGTCCTTCTCGGAACGATTGGCCGCCCGCACGGCGTCAGCGGGCGGGTGCGTGTGAATTCTCACACGGAAAACCCGACCGATTTGACAGCGTACGGACCCTTGTCCGGCGCCGATGGGCGGCTGTTCGTGTTGCGCTGGTGCAGCGAAGGCGTCGCCGAGGTCCGGGAAGTCATCGACGGCACGCCGGTGAAAATCGGCAACCGCACGGCGGCCGAAAAATTGACCAACATGCAGCTCTTCATCGACCGGTCGCGCCTGCCGCCGCCGGATGAGGAAGAGTTCTATCTGGCCGATTTGGTGGGCCTGACCGCGGTGAACGAAGCGGGCGGCGTCCTGGGCACGGTCACGGTCGTGCATGATTACGGGGCTGGCACCAGCCTCGAAATCGTGGGCGAAACCACCAGCATCATCCCTTTCACGCGCGCTTGCGTGCCGGTGGTGGATGTCGCGGCGGGCCGGATCGTGGTGACACCGCCGGCGGAAGTGCGGGTCACGGCGGAAGGGGCGGCAGCGGCATGAGCTGGCGCGCCTCCGTCCTGACCTTGTTCCCGGACATGTTCCCGGGGCCGTTGGGCCAATCTTTGGCCGGGCGCGCGCTGACCGACGGCACCTGGTCGCTGGATGTCGCCAACATCCGGGACTTCGCGACCGACAGGCACCGCAAGGTGGATGATACCCCGTTCGGGGGTGGCGCCGGCATGGTGCTGCGGCCGGATGTGGTGGATGCCGCCATTGGCTCCGTCGCGGATGGGCGGCCTCTGGTCTGCCTCACCCCGCGCGGCCGCCCGTTCACCCAGGCGGACGCGCAGCGCTTCGCGGCGGGCGACGGGCTGATCCTGCTGTGCGGGCGCTACGAAGGCATCGATCAGCGGGTCATCGACGCCCGCGCGATGGAGGAACTCAGTATCGGCGACTACGTGCTGTCCGGCGGTGAGCTGGCGGCGCTGGTGTTGCTGGACGCGGTGGTCCGCTTGCTCCCCGGTGTGATGGGCGCGGCGGAAAGCGCGGACGAAGAGAGCTTCTCCAGCGGGCTGTTGGAATACCCGCATTACACGCGGCCTGCCGAATGGGCAGGCAAATCCGTGCCGGACGTTTTGCTGTCCGGCAACCACGCCGCCGTCGCCGCCTGGCGGCTGGCGGAATCAGAACGAACAACCATGCGGCGCCGCCCCGATCTGTGGGCGGCGCGACCCAACCATCAGGAAAAGAGGATAAGCGAGCGATGAACATCATCCAGCAGTTCGAAGCCGAACAGATGGAGCGTCTGACTGTCGGCCGCCCGGTGCCCGTGTTCGGCCCCGGCGATACCGTGCGCGTGTCGGTGAAGGTGGTCGAAGGCGACCGCTCCCGCGTGCAGGCGTTTGAAGGCGTGTGCATCGCGCGGTCGAACAAAGGCCTGAACAGCAATTTCACGATCCGCAAGATCAGCTACGGCGAAGGCGTGGAACGCGTGTTCCCGCTCTATGCCCCGACGATCGCCGAGATCCATGTGGTTCGCCGTGGCGATGTGCGCCGCGCGAAGCTGTATTACCTGCGTGGCCGCAGCGGCAAGTCGGCGCGTATCGCCGAAAAGGCCCGCGTGCTGCCGACGGCCGTGGCCGCTACCGCCGCGCCGGCCGTGGAAGCCGCGACCGAAGCCTGAGATCATGTTCGACGGTAGGGGGATTTTGCCCCCTACCGCGCGCGATCCATGATGCGCCGCCGCCACGGATAGCGGAGGCGCGGTCGTCAGGCCGCGTCGAGACTCTCCGTCACGCCGGTATCGGCGTACAGATCGTCCAGCGGCACGTCGATGCCGATTTCCGGCAATGACAGGACGGCATCCTTCCCCGCGACGATTTCCGATAACCAGTCGTCACCTCGCCGCACGAAGGCAATCGCCGCCTTGTGCGTTTGCTGCAGGATCACGTACCGCAGGATCGACGGGGTCGCACGGTATTCGCGGTTCTTGTCGAACAGGTCGGTCTTATGCGTGCCCTCGCTGGTGACCTCGAACACCACGACCGGGTCTTCCGCCACGGTCGCGGCCGGAGACAGTGGCCGGCAAACCACAAACGCATCTGGGTAGCGAACTTTGCCGTCGGCGATGATTTTGACGTTCGGCCCGAACGGGCGGCAGGGCTTACCAGCAAGCCTGGCGTCCAGAGCCTTCTGGACATTGAACGTGATGCGGTCGTGCGCGACCGTATCCCCTGTCATCGCCACCGGCGCGAAACCGTCGAATTCGGTGCGGAGTTCCTGCCGTTCTTCCCAGGCGAGGAACGCGGCCACCGATATCGG
>CAIUPC010000586.1 GCA_903900905.1 uncultured Acetobacteraceae bacterium | reverse complement strand
CACCTGCGGCAACCCTGGTCCCCGGGACAAGCCCGGGGATGACGGTTGGGGCAAGCCATTATCCCAATTCGGCTTCGGATGGGCTTCACCCAATTGCCCTGCCTGGCCGCTAATGGAAAGCGCCTTGACAGGTCGGGGGAGGCCCGACTATCAACCGCGCCTCCCGACGATCGGGCGCGTAGCTCAGCGGTAGAGCATTCGCTTCACACGCGAAGGGTCACAGGTTCAATCCCTGTCGCGCCCACCATCGCTTCTGATGGGTAACCAGCGGCGGCAATCAGCGGCCGTGCCTTTGATCCCGGCGTGATAAGCCGGGCAGCCTTTCGATATTTCCCTGGCAAATCAGCGCCACTTTAGCGTACTGAGCGCCAATCGGCTGGCCCTGACGGCCTGCCCTGGCCTGTTTGGCCGGCCCTTTTTGGAACCACCATGAACTTCCCCTCCATCAATCCCGCGCTTGCGCGCGCTCTTGTCGCGCGTGATTACCTCGAACCGACCGCCGTGCAGTCCGCCGTTTTGCAGCCCCAGGCGGAGGGACGCGATCTGCTCGTCTCCGCCCAGACCGGCTCCGGCAAGACCGTCGCGTTCGGCGCGGCCATGGGCGGTACGCTGCTCGGCGACGAAGAAGCCTTTTCCCCGCGCTCGGGCGCGCCGCTGGCCTTGATCATTGCGCCCACGCGCGAGCTTGCGATGCAGGTGCATGCGGAACTCACCTGGCTCTATGCCGAGGCCGGCGCGAAGATCGTGTCCTGTGTCGGCGGCATGGATGCGCGCGGGGAGCGACGTATGCTCGCCAATGGCTGCCATATCGTTGTCGGCACGCCGGGCCGGTTGCGCGATCACATGGAACGCGGCGGCCTTGATATCACCGCGCTGCGGGTCGTGGTGCTGGACGAAGCCGATGAGATGCTGGACCTCGGCTTCCGCGAAGACCTCGAATTCATGCTCGACGCCACGCCCCGGGATCGCCGGACGCTGATGTTCTCGGCCACGATCCCGCGCGAAATCGCCGATATGGCGAAGCGCTATCAGCAGGATGCGTTGCGGATCGACACCCTGGTACGCAATCAGGCGCATGAGGATATCGAGTATCGCGCCATCCGCATTGGCGGCCACGAGATCGAACGCGCCGTGGTCAACACGCTGCGCTTCTTCGATGCCCGCGCCACACTGGTGTTCTGCGCGACGCGCGACGGGGTGCGGCAGTTGCACGCCTCCTTGCAGAAGCGCGGCTTCGACGCGGTGGCGCTGTCGGGTGAGCTTTCGCAGGAAGAGCGCACCTACGCGCTGCAGGCGCTGCGCGACGGGCGGGCCCGCATCTGCGTCGCCACCGATGTCGCCGCGCGTGGGCTGGATCTGCCGGACCTCGGGCTGGTGATTCACGCCGATCTGCCGACGAATAAAGAGACGTTGACGCATCGCAGCGGCCGGACCGGGCGGGCGGGCAAGAAGGGCATTTGCGTCCTGCTGGTGCCGCATCCCAAGCGCCGCCGGGCGGAACTGTTGCTGGCCTCCGCCAATATCCGCGCGATCTGGTCGGGCCCGGCGACGGCCGGCGAAATCCGGGTGCTGGATCAGGAGCGCCTGCTGGCGGACCCGATCCTGACCGTGGCCGCGTCTGAGGACGAGTTGGAACTGGGCCGCAAGCTGCTCGAACGCAGTTCCGCCGATGAGGTCGCCGCCGCCCTGATCCGTCTCTATCGCGCCCGCCTGCCGGAAGCGCAGGACCTGTCCGACTTCACGCCGATGGCGGAACGCCGCGAAGAGGTGCGTAGCTACAAGAACATCGAACGCGCCGCCCCGGTGGTGCGGGAGAAGCACGCCCGGCCGGAGAACACGACCTGGTTCAGCCTCAATGTCGGCCGCCATGGCAACGCGGATCCGAAATGGATCCTGCCGCTGATCTGCCGCCTCGGGAACGTGACCAAGGCCGATATCGGCGCGATCCGCATTTTCGATACCGAGACCAAGTTCGAACTGGCCTGGGACAGCGTGAGCAGCTTCCTGGCCTCGGTGCATGAGTCCGGGGAAACCGAGGTGCAGTTTGAGCGCACGACGCCGGCGAATGCCGCGCCGCGGCCGCCGGGCAAATGGGCGGCGAACCGGGCCGAGGGGGCTGTGACCCCGCGCGCATTCCAGAAGCCGGGTGCGCGGCCTTATGTGAAGCCGGCCTTCCCGAAACCGGCGTTTCCGAAGGCGCCAGGGGCGAAGCCGTTCAACGCGGCCAAGCCGAAGCGGGCGAAGGGCTGAGGACAGAGCGCCCCCTCGCGGTCATGCCAGCGAGGGGGCACCCGCAACGCAAACCTAAGCCGTTATGCCGGGCCATCGCGGTTCAGCATCGAACCGGGGTCATCGAACTCAAACAACTCCACCAGCACGCCGTCCGGTGCCGCGACCATCACATACCGCCAGCCATCCTGCTCGCGCAGGCCGCCCGGAGAGGTCACGCCGTCCGCCTGCAAACGCGCCCACACCGCGGGCAATCCCGCCACCCGGACGCCGAGGTGATGCACCGCCCCGCGACCCTGATCCCGCGGCGCCTGATCGTAGATATTGATCCGCCCGCTGCCGACACCCAGCAGCACGTTGCGCGAGCCGGCCAATATCTGATCCAGCATCACCCTTGCCTCAAGATGCCGGCACCACCAGCCAATCGTCGCCTCGATATCGGAGGCAAAGAGATGGACATGGTGCAGGTCGATGGCGTTGCTCATGCTCAGCCTCTCCGCTTCCGCGCCCGCAGATCGACGATTCCAGGCGCCGTCCGGGGATCGGCGCCCCCCGGATAAATCACATGCTTCTGGATTTTCTGCGTCCCCGTCGTCAGCAGCGCTGGCAGCACGTGGATCCAGCCCGGGGCCTTGAAATAGGCCAGCCGTTCGAAGCAGTGATCGAACAACGCCTGGACGGGAACGGCGCGGTTCAGGACGACGCAGGCCAGCACCTCCTCCTCCCGCACATCATCGGGCACGGCCATCACCGCGGCCTGCTCGACGTCTGGATGGGTCAGCAGGACCGCTTCGACCTCGGCGGCGGCGATGTTCTCCCCGGCGCGGCGGATGATGTTCTTCTTGCGATCGACGAAATGCAGCATCCCATCCGCACCGCGCCATACGGTATCACCGGTGTGGAACCAGCCGCCCCGCCAGGCCTGCTCGGTCGCCGCTTCATCCTTCAAATACCCGGAAAAGGCCCCGCGCCGCGGCGTGGCGGCGGAGTGGCGGAACACCATCTCCCCCGGCGTGCCGTCGGGCACATCCGCGTCGTGCTCATCGACAACCCGCACATCGATGCCGGGCACCGCACGGCCGAAGGCGCGAGAGCCGACCTGACGGGGTTCTTCGGTGTCGCCGAGCACGCGGACCATCTCGGTCATGCCCCAGACCTCCACCATCGGGAAGCCGAACCGCTCTTCGAACAGGCGATGCAATTGCGGTTCGATGCCGGCGCCGAGACCGAAGCGGACGCGATGGCGGCGTTCGGCCTCGATCACCGGTTGGTTCAGCAGCAGCGGCGCGATGATACCGAGGTAATGCACGATCGTCGCCCCGGTCTGCCCCACCTCATCCCACCAACGGCGGGGGGAGAAACGGTCCGGCTGGATCTGGCAGCAGCCGGTCAGGATCGCCCCGGTCAGCGACACGCTGGCGGCATTGGCGTGATAGAGCGGCAAGGGGTTGTAGATCCGGTCCTCCCCCGGCCGCAGCCCGGCGATGCCGGGCAAAGCGGCGTACCAGGCGCCGCAGGACAATTCGTAGCCATGCGACAGGACGCAGCCCTTGGGACGGCCCGTTGTGCCGGAGGTATAAAGAATGGCCGATGCCGTCTCCGGCGTGGGTTCGGTCCCTGCATGCGGGCGGCTGGGTGAAACCAATGTGGCGTCGAAATCCTCGACCACCACGACCGGTGGGCGGTGTTGCGCCAAGGCCAGCGCCGCCGTGATCGGTTCGGCCCGTTCGGCCAAAATCAACAGCAGGTCCGGCTCCGCATGCTCCAGCAAATACGCCGTCTCCCCCGCCCGGTAATCCGGATTGATCGGCACGCAGCAGACCCCGAGCGTGTTCAGCGCCAGCTTGTGCAGGACGTATTCAGGCCGGTTCTCCAACAGGGTCGCGACGCGGTGACCGAGGCCATACCCGGCGGCGCGATAAGCGGTCACGAGGCGCGCGATCTCCGCCGCCGCGGCGCCGAAGGTGATTTCATAACCATCCGGCAGATAGCCACGCCCGGGGTTGGCCGGCACCGCGAAAAACGGCCGATCCGTGTGGGCCGCGGCGGTGGCGGCGAAGGCGGCACCGATGGTGGTGCTGTCCATGATCTCGAGCATCGCGTTTCTCCCTCCCCGCCGCGCGGTTTGGGTGACGCGTGAGCGAGGGGGTAAGATTGCGGGGAATGGCTGATGGGATCAATCGCGTTGCGTCCGGCCGGCAGGGTGGTTGCATATGACATCGAGAGTCGAGGGCACGCGCGTAGAATCCGTCATCCTCGGGCTTGTCCCTGTGTGACCGGGATGACTCCTGACACTTATACCGGGATGATGGTTGACACAATTCTTGCTTTGTTCCCTGCGGCAATTGGCTGTCGCTAGGCTTCCTCCCCATCAATGCCGCTTTCCGGTTCGATCGATGCACCGGCTTTCCCGTCCCGACCTGGTAACGCCTTGCCGGGCGTGCCGGGGGAGGGGAAGAGAGGAGCGGAGCCACCCGGACCCACGCACAGCGCGCCCTTGCGCGCGAGCATGGGGAGGATGGCGAGCACCGGACCT
>CAIUPC010000585.1 GCA_903900905.1 uncultured Acetobacteraceae bacterium | reverse complement strand
TGCATGCGCATCAGAACCGCCGCGAGATCGTTCGCCAGCCGCGTATCGCCGGGGTCCAGCTCGGCGGCCCGGCGCAGCGCCGCTTCTGCTTCCGCCAGCCGGTTGGACCGCGCCAGCACGCCACCCAATAAACACGCCGGCAGCGGTTCCGCCGGCGCCAGGATGGTGGCGACCTCCATCGCGTCCAGGGCCGCGTTGTGCTGACCCAACCGTTCCAGCACCACGCCGCGTGCGGTGTAAGCGGCGGGGTTGAGCGCATCGCGGGCGCACCAGGCGTCCAGGCGGGACAATTCCCCGAACAACTCGCCGGCCTGGGTGGCCGCCTCCACCGCGTGCAGCGCCAGGTCCAAAGCCCGCGGCGCGAGGTGCTGGCCCTCCGCGAACGCGGCATGCGCCAGGCCCGGATCGCCCGCCGCCATCAGCACCAGACCGAGCCGATCCCAGGCGGTGGGGTCGGTTGGGGTCATGCCGCATTGGCGGAGGGCGGTGTCGCGCAGATCGGTGATCGCGTTCATGGCGCCGGCTCCAGCACCGTCAACAGCCCCGCGACCGGGGCGCCGGCTTCGTGACGCAGGGTTTGCCGGCGCAGGGACCGGACCGAAAACCCCGCGGCGGCGGCGGCGCTGGCGACATGCGCCATGCTGTGGACGTAGCGTCCCTGGCGCTGCAACCGCCAGCCTTGCGCGGTGACCGCGGTCTCCGGCGGGGGTTCCTCCACCGAAAAAATAAACCAGCCGCCATTGCGCAGGCGCGGCCGCACCAGGCGCAGCAGCGGCCCCAGATCGCCGAAATAGCAGAGCATATCCGCGGCCAGGACCATGCCCCAGCGGGTGCTGTCGCCTTCGAGCCAGTCGAGCACATCGGCTTCGATCAGCCGCTCATACAGGCCCTTCGCCGCCGCCGCCGCCAGCATCTTGCCCGAGACATCGATGCCGGTCATGCGGCCAATCGGCAGATCGGACAAAGCCACACCCACCAGACCGGTGCCACAGCCGAGGTCGAGCACCGGCCCGCAGCGGCTGCCGGCGTTCAGCGTCAGATGCTCCATCACGATCCGCCGCATCGCCCCGGGCGTCTGATAGCCTAACGAAATCAGATGCTCATCGAACCGGTCGGCGTAACCGTCGAACACCGCCCGCAGATAGTCCGGTGGCGCCCGCGGCGCTTCCGGCAGCATGCCGCTGGCCGCCACGAGGTGCCGGACGTACGGATCCTCCGGCCCAAGCTTGAACGCTTCGGCATAGGACTCAGCCGCCGCCGCGTGATCCCCGAGGCTGGATTGCGCATGGCCCTTGAGGCCGAACAGGCAGGCATCGACGGTGCCGGCGATGCGCCCTTCTTCCGCCAGAGCAATCGCCTGGATGAAGTCGTGATGGCGGATGCAGAACAGGATCGCGGCATTGCGCAGATTGAGCGCCCCGCCTTGCGCCGATAGCCCGGCGCTCAGGATATCGAAGGCCCCGGCGGCATCGCCATTGGCCTCCATCGCGATCGCCAAAGCCTCCCGCAGGGCGGGATCGCGGGGCAAAGCGGCGCTGGCCTCGGTCAGGCACACCACCGCTTCCGGCCTGTGCCCCAGGCTCAACATCGCCGAACCCAACAACGCCTTCGCCCCCGGATCGGCCGGGTCGATAATCACCGCCTCCGCCGCATCGCGCGCCGCGCGTTCCGCATCGCCCAGCCGGTGACACAACGCCGCCCGCTGCTTGCGCAATCCCGCATGGCCCGGCGCGTCAGCGATCGCGGCGTCGAGCTCCGACCGGGCCATCGTGTCGTTGCCCTGCCCCTCCGCGAGGCGGGCGGCAAGCAGACTGAGTTCCGGTGTGGGCTCAGCAATCTGACGCGCGGCGGCGAGCAACGGGCCAGCGGCGCCGCAGCGCCCGGCATCAATCAAAGCGCCGACCCGCTGGAGCAGGGCCGAGGGCGTGGCGGTGGGATGCGCCATGTGCATGGCATGTTCCTTTTGAACAAAAATCAATCAGACCGGGGTTGAAAGCCCGGCGGCGATATGTTCGTTTATCGTGATGAGATAATCGAAATCCGGCTCATCACGATCCATTTCCCGATGTACGGCGAGGCTGACCGAGATGATCTGCGCCCGCAGACTTGCGGGCAGCGTGCTCAAAGGATCGCGCATCAGGTCCGCCACCGTCGTCCAGAGGCGCCGGTTATCCGCGACCGCGCGCACCTGCGTCGTCAGCGGCGCGTCACGGGCAGCGCGCAACACACCGATGGTGCGGTGGAACACATCAGCCTCCTGCTCGCGCTGGGTGCGGCGGACGCTGGCGGCCTCATAGGCGCGTGTCGCGCGGGTCATGGTTTGCATTTCGGTGCTTGCTCCCTGATCGACGGTTGCGGACCGCCCCAGGCCGTGCCCGGCGCGGCGGGTTCGGCGCGGCGCCCGAGCACCGCGTCTTCATGCTGGATCACGCGCCCGGTCAGTTTCAGCGCGCGGTAGCAATCGTCGGATTCCGCGGCGACCAAGGCCCGATCCAGCATGTCGCGGGCGGCGTCGGAGGTCGTGGCATCCTTGAATGCATCGATCAGATCCCGCGCCGCCTCCAGGCCGCGATCACGCTCCTCCTCAACCCCGATATAGGCGGATTGCAGGGCGAAATAGATGCGCCGCGCCGGGCTGTCCGCCTGGTCGGGGGCCATGATCTGCTTGCCGAACAGGAACCGCGCCCGCGCGGTCAGTTCGACCCGGGATCGGGTGCGAAAACGGATCGGTGCGCCATTGATGATCATCATCTCACCCTGGCGCAGCTCAAGAACCAACGTTGACATGGGTGTTTTCCAAGTGCGCTGTAACGCCAGCCGGGGCGGGTGCGCGGCCCGCCCCGGGCCCGGGCGATTACTTGAACAGGCTGAGCAGCGTCTGCGGCGCCTGATTGGCCAGCGACAAGGCCTGCGTGCCCAGCTGCTGCCTGATCTGCAACGCCTGCAGCTGCGCCGACTCCTTCGCCAGATCGGCGTCCACCAGCGAACCAAGGCCGCTGTTCAGCGCATCAACCTTGTTGCTGTTGTAACTGATCTGGTTGGAGATGTAATTGACCGAGGCGCCCAGCTGGTTCAGCGCCTGGCCAACCGCGTTCTGCTGATTGATGAAGGTGCCGCTGGCGGTGATCAGGGCCGCGATCGTCGCCGCGCCGTTCATCTGCGTGCTGGTGAAACTGATCGAGCCGAACAGCGCGGATCCGCCGAAGGTGGCGATGCCGTAGGTCGAGCCGGATTCGTTGCGGGCCACGGCGACCCGGGCGAAATTGCCATTGCTGCCGGTCAGATCGCCGATGAGCGTTTTGCCGTTGTAGCTGGCGTCCTGCAGGAAGGTCTGCACGTTGGCGAGCAATGACTTGTATTGCTGCTCGTAGTTCGTGCGATCGTTGCCTTGCACGTTGCCATCCGACAGCTTGACCAGCACATTGCGCATCGTGGTCATGGTGTTGGAGATATTGTTCAGCCCGGCCTGCGTCGTGGACAGCAGGCCCTGCACATTCCCCAGCTGCTGATTGGCACTGGTCAGCGCGCCAACGGTGGAGCGCACATTTTGCGCGATCGCATAGGCGGCGCCGTCGTCGGTGGAATCCGACACCCGGTAACCGGTGGAGACCCGCTTCTGCACCCCCGCCAACTGGCTGTTGGTGAGTTGCAGCGATTGCAGCGCGATCATCGCACCGACATTGGTGTTAACCGAATTGAGGGCCATGGTATCTTACCTTCATTCCATGTGGTTGTACAAACCCCGCTTTTCGCGGGCCCACCTTTTGCGGGATTGCCGGTAGTGTGCCGGCAAATAGTTAAGAAACTCCTAAGATCGCGCGGGAAATTCAGCCTCCCGGCAAATATTTTTGCAGAGACAGGCCGCTCAGTGATGCGATCAGCTGATAGGATGCCTGCAATTGCGTTTGCGCCATCGTCAGGTTCGAAAGCGTGGCCGCCATGTCCACGTTCTCCGCGTGATCAACCTGGGTGGTCAGCGCGATCTGGGTATTGGCGAGCTGCGTTTGGGTCCGGGTCAAAGCCGATTGCGCATCGCCCAGCACGCCCACATCGGTCGCCATGGCGCTGACCGCGCCCGTCAGGCTGTCGCGGGTGTCCTGAATCAGCGGCGCGAAATTGGGATCGGTCAGCTGCGACGGGTCCAATGAGCCGAGGGTCGCCAAAGCCCGCATCAGATCGCGCATATAGGATCCCGTGGTGGACCCGCCCTGCGAGACCGCGGCGGTATTCGCGCTGGCCAGCAATCCCGCCGCCTGCGTGCGGCCGGCGCCGGTTTCCACCAGCGGCGTTTGCAGCGCACCGGCGGGCTGCGACAGCCAGGCCGAAAACGGGGAGGTTCCCGGCGCGTTGGACCCCGCCGTCGCCAGCGTCGCGGCCGCCGTCGCGGCGGCGCCATTGGTCGCCAGGCCCGCCACAGAGGCCGCGATCTGGGTGTAGAACCCCGAACTCAGGATCGACCCGGCTGCCGGCACCGGCGGGTTCTGCGTGTCCTGCCCGGCGAAGACGTAGACATTGCCGTCCTTGCTGTTCAGCAGGTCCGCGACCTCGCCCAAAGCCGCGCGGGCATTGGCGGCGACACTATCGACCTCCGAGGCATTCAGGCCATTGAGGTTGTTCAGACTCGCCAGAAACGAGGACGCGATCCCCTGTGCCTGCGTCATCGCGGTCTGCGTCACGTTCAGCCGCGTGGTGGCGGCGTCGATATTGGCCTGGCGCGTTTGCAGCCCGGCGATTTGCGGCCGCAGGTCCAACGAGGCCGACGCGCCGCCGCCCAGCCCGGCATAGGTATCGGCGATCAGCCCGCTGCTGGCCTGCTGGGTGAGGGTGCTCAGATTGCTCCGCGCCGCGGCGCTATGGGCCAGCAACGTGCCGAGCAGCCCGTATTCTGTCGGCGTGATCATTGGACGGTCGCCAGCAGCTGGTTCCACATCGACTGCACGGCGGAAATGATCTTCGCGTTGACGCCATAGGCGTTCTGCAACGCCACCACCGTGCCCATTTCCTGGTCCATGCTGACCCCGGTCGCAGCCGAGAGTTTGGCGGTCAGGCTGGCCTGCACCGCCTGCTCGGTCTTCGTTTCAGCGGCGATGGCGGCGCTGTCCTGGGCCTGTGAGCCCACCAGGGCGCTGGCGAAGTCGGACAACGCGGCGGGCGGCCCGAACGGGGCCTGCAAGGTGCCGTTCGGGCCTAACCCCGTTGTATTGGGCGCGGGTTGGGGCACCCCGGTTTGCGCCTCGCTCCCCATGGCAAACGACAGGACGCGGCCGATAAGGTCGCTGAAGCCGGCGGGGCCGCCAGGCGGATTGGGGGTGAAGGTACCGGCAACCGTCGGCGTCCCGTCGCGGACCAAAGACGCGTTCGCGCTCACCGCCGGATTGACCTGAATAACCGCGGCGAATCCGGCATAGCCCGCCTGCACCGGCACCCCGCCAGACGCCGGCAAAGCCCCGGTGGGATCGGTGAACAGCGTCAGCCCCTGCGCGTCGAAGCGGGTCGCGAGGGTTTGCGAGAACTCATCCAGCTCCGCCTGGTACGTCGGCAGAGTCGTATCCCGCAGCGCCAGATTGGCCCCCATCTCGCCACCCTGGACCTGGCCCGTAACATCCTGGCCCGACAGCATGACGCCGGGCAGGGAGGCGGATTGCGGGCTCACCGCCGCATTCGCGACCGCGAACGGCCCATCCGCCGCGCGTGTCGGCAAAGCCAGGCCGGAGGGGGTGATGACCATCATATCGCCGGCGGGGCTCTCCAGCGTCCTGATGCGCAGCAGCGCCGACAGCGTGTTCACCGCCGCGTCGCGCTGGTTTTCCAGGTCCGCGGTGCTCTGCTGCGCCGCTTTCTGGGTCATGATCCGATCGCTCAAAGAGCCGATTTGCCGCAGCGCCTGATTGGCGGTGGCGGCGTTGGCGACAAGCCCGGTCTGCGCGGCGGCGCGCTGGGTGGTATAGGCGTCGCTGCGTGTGTTGATGGCGCTGGCCAGCGTGCTGGCGGCCCCAACGACAGCGCGCTGCGCCGTCTGGTTGTCCGGCTGATTGAGCAGGGTGGAAAACCGGTCGCCCAGCGCGCCCAGCAGGCTGCCCAGATCGGTGCCCTGGCCGGGCGTGCCTTGCACCTGGTCGATGCTCTGCAACGCCGATTGGCGTGTACTCAGCTCCGCCACCAGCGCGGCCTGTTGCAGCCCCTGCGCTTGCAGCACCGCATCCGTCGTCCGCGTCGCCGGCAGCGTGCGCACCCCATCGCCCCGCCCCGCGGCGGTCTGGCTGATTTGGCCAACGACCTCCGCCGAATATCCGGGCGTGCTGGCATTGGCGATGTTCTGCGACACCACCGCCAGCCGCGCGTCGATATTGGCGATGCCGCTGCCGGCGATCGCCAAGGCGGCGCCGAGGCTCATTGTTTCATATCAATCGTGGTGGTC
>CAIUPC010000584.1 GCA_903900905.1 uncultured Acetobacteraceae bacterium | reverse complement strand
GGCGTGGGCGGCGGCGGAAGCGGCGGATGCGGCGGCGTGGGCGGCGGCGGATGCGGCGGCGGATGCGGCGGCGGATGCGGCGAAGGCGGAAGAACTGAAAGCCCAACGCACCGACATCATCAGGGAGTTTGGAGGCACGCCATGAGCGCCGAAATGCGAGAGGCTGCGGCCAGCCTATGTGAAGGAATGGCGGAATCGGCGCGCAGAACCGCCGATTCGCTGCAACTGCACGATGCGCGCGGTTGCGCCACGGCTTCGGCTTTCGCTGTGGCGTACACGCACGCTGCCGCCGCCATCCGCGCGCTGCCGCTGCCGGATGCGTGGCAGGACATCAGCACCGCGCCGACTGACGGAACGCCTGTTTTGCTGTGGTTTCCACGTTCGTGTTGGCGGCGCGGATCGGGCGTGGAAAAATGCTGTCACGATCAAGGCATGTGGGTCACGGACTTTGGGGAAGAAGCCCGTCTGTATTGGGATGATCCGACGCACTGGATGCCACTCCCCGCCCCGCCGCAGGAGAACACAACATGAGCGCCGAGATGCGCCACGGCGACCCGCGATTGCTGACCAATCGAGAGCGGCTTGAGCGGATCAACGAACTTCTGAAAGCAGAGACTCGCTATTGCGAGAAGATCCGCGCGCAGGACGCCGAGATTGCGCGACTGCGGGCGGCGCTGGAAACCGTTTACTGCAAAGCGTGCGATGAACGCGAGTCAGAACCGCTGATATACGTTGTGGACGACATTGCTGAAGCTTGCGACAAAGTTCTGAGGCCGTATTTTCCAGACATCGCAGAGAGCGTGACGCCGCCGTGACCCTGCACTACCACGGCACCCCGATTACCCCGATGTCCGCACTCTACGAACTGCGAGGCCGGTGTTTCTGTGTGTCGCACGCTGCGCCTACTGACGCACGCCGGGTGCATGACATAGGCCAATCCGTGATGCTTGATAACGGTGCATTCTCTCAATGGCGGCGCGGTAAGCCGACGAACTGGCCGAAATATTACGCATGGTGCGACCAGTGGCTTGACTACCCGACGACATGGGCAATCTCGCCAGACGTTATTGACGCACCATCGCAGGAGCAAGACGCGCTGCTGAACGAATGGCCGCACGGCAAAAAACAAGCCGCGCCAGTCTGGCACATGGACGAACCGATTTATCGACTGTGCCGGTTGGTGGACGACGGATGGTCGCGCGTGTGCATCGGATCGACCGCTGAATACGCCGTGGTTTTGTCCGACGCATGGTGCCGCAGGATGGATGAGGCATGGTCGCAATTGGCACAGACATTCGCGCGCACGCCGCCAGTCCACATGTTGCGCGGGATGCAATGCAGTGGGCATCGGTGGCCGTTTGCATCGGTGGATAGCACCGACATCGCGCAGAACCACCATCTGCCGCAACACTCGCCTCGCAAAATGGCCGACCGCTGGGATCAGGCGCAATGCCCGGCGCGGTTTTCGCCTCGCGCCGTTGAACAATTGGAGTTGATCGCGTGATCGTCCGGTATGAACTGACCCACAGATGCAAATGCCCGGTCAACGACGATTTTGACACATATCATGTGACCGTAGAAAGTTGCAGGATTGTCAAAGTTGAAGATATATTGTCAGCCGTTGCGAACATGCCAGACCGTTTATTCCAAGAGGAAATAACGGAACGGCTTGCGGCAGTTCTTGGATGCACAGTGAAAACAGAGGGCTACCACTCAGGAGTGAAAACCATATGCGTCGCATTTTGATTGCCGCCACTTATCTGGTGTGCGTCCCGCTGGCTAATTACGTGATCGGCCACGTTGGCACGGTTTGCATTCCGCAAGGCCCGTGTTTGGTGCCTGTTGGGTTCGGGCTGAATGCCCCATCCGGCGTGCTGATCGTCGGCGCTGCGTTGGTGCTTCGCGATATGGTGCAGCGCGTGGCAGGCGCATCGTGGGCGTTGGCTGCCGTCGCTGTCGGGTGCGCGTTGTCGTGGCTTGTGGCAGATCCGCACATTGCAATTGCATCAGCCGCCGCGTTCGCCGTGTCCGAATTGGCCGATTTCGCGGTTTACACGCCGCTGCAACGACGCGGTCTGATTGCAGCTGTGGTGGCGTCGGCTTGCGTCGGGGCTGTCGTGGACAGTGTGGCGTTTTTGTGGTTGGCGTTTGGTTCTCTGGATTATCTGGCAGGTCAGGTCGTCGGAAAAATGTGGGCTGCATTGGCGGCGGTGCCGGTTATTTACGGCGCTCGCCGGATCGCAGGGAGCGCCACGCCATGACCGCACGCGAGCAGGCGATTGAGGCGATGGCGGCGGCATTGCACGAGGCGTTTCGCGCCGCACAGCAGTATCCCGACGATTGGCCGATGTGGGCGCAACTAGTGGCGGAAGGCCATCAAGGGATGCACCGCGTGAACGATACCCGCGCACTTGCCACCGCCGCACTCGACGCTCTGTGCGCCCTGAGCCGCGAACCTGGCGCGGCGTGGCGGATCGTGCCGAGTG
Organism: uncultured Acetobacteraceae bacterium; assembly: GCA_903900905.1. Classification (GTDB taxonomy): domain Bacteria; phylum Pseudomonadota; class Alphaproteobacteria; order Acetobacterales; family Acetobacteraceae; genus Rhodopila. The sequence goes on along the minus strand of CAIUPC010000584.1, from coordinate 58,965 downwards.
AGGCGACGAAGGCGATGAAAGAAGCCGGGTTCGCATCGTGGAATGCATATAAATTTTGGGGCGACATCTACCGCTCAATGCTGACCGCCGCGCAGAACCCGCTGGAGGACGCAAAATGACCCGCGAAGAACTGATCGCCGCACTTGAGGCGGCGGATGGGCCGAGCCGGGAGTTGGATGCGACGATTGCCAAAGACGCGGGCTGGCATCGCGTTGAACCGCGCCACGCAAAACGATCTGGCGGTGCGTGGATTGCACCGGAAGATTTTTTAGGCGTCATGTCTAATGGCGCGCCTATACTAGACAGTCTGCACGGCACGGATATGCATAAAGACGTGCCCCGCTACACATCCAGCATCGACGCCGCGCTGACGCTGGCTCGCGACAACTGGCGAGTTTCAATGAAACAATTATGGAATGGAAGCAGCAAACGTGAATGGTCTGTAACCGTTAACATCTATTCAGCGCCACCGCGTTATTGGGTAGGTGATGCCAATGGGCTAAAACCAAACGCAGCGCACGCGATCTGCATCGCGGTGATGCGAGCAATGGAGGACGGGAAATGACAGACGCTGATCTGGTGGCCGAGTTGCGTGTATGCAGCTACGTCGTTCCGTATGGCTCGATCAGCCGACGCGTGTTGGTCAGCGAGGCCGCAGACGCCATCGAACGCCTGACCGCCGAGCGCGATGTGATGGCCGCGCGGGTGGATCGGCTGACCAAGATGGCGTGGAACTCGACGGGATCACAGATGTCGCTTGGCCGGTTGCTGTTCGGCGTGATCTGGAACGGCACCGAGGAATACGAGACGCCCGGATGGCGCGCGGTGTTGAACGGCGGCGATCACGTCGGCGTTTACGCCACCGAAGCCGAGGCCCGCGCGGCACTGGAAGCGGCGGCGAGGGAGGCAACCCGATGACCCGCGATGACGAGTGCAGCAGCCTGATCTTCACACTGCGCTTGGCGCGCGTGACTGTCACACCAACCGGAGGCCGCCATGTCTGACGCCGCACGCACCGAAGCACTGTTGCGGCTGCCCGAGGTCTGCCAGCGCATCGGCATGAGCGAAAAGTTCGTCTATCGCGGGGTGGCCGCTGGCACGTTTCCGCAGCCTGTGCAGATCGGCGCGCGGGCTGTAGCATGGCTGGACTCGGAGGTGACGGCCTGGATACGTTCGCGCCCCCGAGCCGCCTACCGCCCGGCGCAGGCCGGGACAAGCCGGGACACAGCCGCCGCCTGATGCTGCAATGACCGCAGAAAGCCGCCACAATGCGCCGATGATGTGAATCCAACTCCGGGAGCCACGCGGCGTTCCCCCTACAGGACAGAGCCGGTCGTAAGCCCCTGACGGGGCTTTCTTTTTGCCTATTTTCGCCGCCATAAAGCGCCGTGCGTTGACAGGGCAGGACAGATCAGGCCGGGATATGAGCCGGGACACGAGGAAACGGACTCCCGGCCATGCCGCTGACCGACGCAGAATGCCGCAACGCACAGCCGCGCCCCACCAGCTACAAGCTGACGGACGGGGCCGGGCTGCACCTGCTGGTGCTGCCGTCCGGCACGAAGTCTTGGCGGCTGCGGGTGCAGGCGGACAACCGCGAGCGCCTGATGACGCTGGGCACCTATCCGGCGATGGGGCTGGCCGCCGCCCGCAAAGCCGCCAAGGCCGCGAGGCCGGGACTTTCGACCGGGACGCCGCCGGTGCCCGAGCCGCCCCCGCCAAAGCCCCCACTCCGGGCTATCGTGTCGGACTGGCACGACACGCAGCGCGACCGCTGGAAGCCGCACCACGCCGCCGACGTGCTGGACTCGCTGACCCGCGAGATATTCCCGGCGCTGGGCGATTTGCCGGCGGACACAATCACCGCGCCGATGGTTCTGGCGGCGCTGCGCGTGATCGAGGACCGTGGGGCGGTCGATACCGCGCACCGGGTGCGCCAGCGGCTACACGCCGCCTATGACCACGCGATTGCGGCGGGCGTGGTGACGAGCAACCCGGCAGCCGGGCTGGCGCGGGCCATGCGTACCGTGATCCGGCAGCGGCACCGGCCCGCCATGCTCGACCTAGCCGACGCGCGGACCATGCTTGAGCGCGCCGAGTCCATCCCCGCGCATCCCGTGACGCGGCTGGCGCTGCGGCTGCTGGCGCTGACCGCCGTGCGCCCGGGCGAACTGCGCGCTGCCGAATGGGCCGAGTTCTCGGGGCTGGACGGCGCGGAGCCGGTCTGGACGATCCCGGCCGCACGGATGAAGCACAAGCGGGAGCGCGCGGCGGACACGCGCGATCATGTCGTGCCGCTCTCAACGCACGCCGTCGCCGTGCTGGCCGCTGTGCGCGTGCTGACGGGCCGCGGTGTCATGGTGTTCCCGTCGCTCACGTCCAGCCGCAAGCCGATGAGCGAGAATGCCTTAGGCTACCTGCTGAACCGGGCGGGCTATGCCGGGCAGCATGTACCGCACGGCTGGCGGGCGACGTTCTCAACCGTCATGAACGAGCGCGAGCCGAGCGACCGCGCGCTGATCGACCTGATGCTGGCGCACTCGCCCAAGGACCAGGTGGAGCGGGCCTATAACCGGGCGGCGCACATGTCGCGGCGTCGCGCGCTGGCGCAGGCGTGGGGCGATCTGCTGCTGGACCGGATGCCCAATGCAGAGGCATTGCTGACGCTGCCGAGGCGCTAGCCATGCGTTTTGCGTTATCCGGGTGGATGCAGGCTGGCACCCCGCCGAGGTGCTGACCGCAACGCTCGGCTGGGCCGCACATTCGGTGGCAGACATGACCGACATCGACGAGGCGCGATCTACCGTAGCGGCGCTGGACGAAATGCTGGTGATGCGCGGACACACTTCGCCCTGAAACGCAAAAACGCCCCGGCCCGTGAGGACCGAGGCGCTTCGCAGTTGTCAAGGAATGCTTGACCGCTGAACGTGTGAGCGATCCTTACACGTTCCGGCAATGTGTTATCAGGCAGACGGCCCCACAAGCTGCGGCCAGGACACCGCCCACGCCTCATGCAGACGCAAGCCCAGCCAGCGCCACGTCACCGCCTGCAAGCGCCCCCATGTGGCAATCTGCACCCGGTCGTCATCGCCAAGGCCGTCATAGGCCCAGCCGACTACGCAATGCCCGCCCACCACATCGCTGCGGTCGCTGCCGTCATCGTCCAGCAGCGGGCGGCCCATCTGCGCCATGTCGCGCTCGGTCAGATCAAGGCCCCAATATCCGGCGCCATAGATTAGCATGACGTGGGCAAGCTGCTCGCGGCTGCGCGCATCGCACGCGGCGTGGGTCGGCAGAAGCGGCACTTGCTGGCCGAAGTCCACGCCGCCCGCCTCGGCCCGCTGCAACACGTCCTGCATGACCGCGCCGTTGCTGGCCGCCAGATCGGGCGGATTGTCCACGCACGCGGCGTAGAAGCGCGGCACGCTGGCCGGGTCGATCACCGGCGGTGCGCCTGACCGCACCAGCCCGAACGCCGAGGCCGCATTGGCAAGGCCCGCCGCCGTGCAATCGGGCAGCGTGTCGTTGTCGTACAGCCCCGGCGCGAACGGGATGTGAGCGCGGACGAGTTTCGCCGGCACCGGGCTTGCTGCCGCCATCCGGTGCTGCGGCGCGAACGCGACAGTATCCGGGTCGTGCGGCAGCCTGCCCAGCCGCATCAGACGCCCGCCTTGAGCAGCGCACGGGCTTCGGCAGGCGAGAAGCGCGCGGCCGCAGTTGCCGCGCCCGCGATGCCCGCCGCAGCCAGCAGCACAGGCACCAGCGATTGCGCTGCCGCGATCACTGCCGCAATGGGCGCACCGCCCGGCACGAACGGCAGCACGGTCACGGCAATCTGTGTGACCAGCGTCGCAATGCCCTTGACCGTGGTGGCATCGACGCCCGCCGTGCTGGACGCCAGCGAGGCCGAGGCCGCCTTGATGTCCGCGAGCGCGGTTTGCACCAGCGCCAACTTGTCGGCCGGAATGCCCGGCATGGCCGAGAGCGCGGCGACGGCAGACGCCAGACCCGAGGCAATCAGCCCGGCATCGGTGGCCGCCTGTGACGGCGTGACGCTGCCGCACGCCTCGAGCGCAACGGCAGCGAGCAGCATAGACGCAAAGCCGCACAGATGGCGGCGGGATATTGCAGAGGAATTCATGGGCAACTCCTGTGGCTGTGGCAGGCGCTTAGTGCGTGGTGATGTCCGGGTGCAGCGCAGCCAGGCGGTCCAGACCGGCGCCGATGGCCATGCCGATGTCAGTCGCACCCTGCGGCGGGATGCCCATCGCGGTCAGTTCGCTCAACACGGCCTTTTCGGCCATCGGCGCGAGCAGCGCATATTCCGGGCTCTGCTTGACCGCCGCCCAATTGTTGCCGACCGTGGCGGCGAAGTGCTCAAGGCCTGCGAAGGCCCAGTGCACCCAATTGCTGACGGTGTTTTCCTGATGCGCGGCCTGATCGCTCTGGGCCGCAGTCAACGGGTTGTCACTCATGGTCGGACTCCGTGGTGGGATAGCCGCGGGAACCGGCGGCAGCGGTGAAGCGGGCGCAGCGGGGCGGCGCATGTGCAGTCCGTGCAGGACGTGCAGAGCCAGCGCCACGAGGACGCCGATGTCTTGCGTGGTCATGGAAGCCTCGGGCGATTAGGTGGACGGCGGCTCGGCGGTGCCCTCGAACAGCGCACGCTCGGCGGCGCGGCGGTTGACCAGCCCGCGCACGACATGGCCGCCCGCGTACACCCAGCGGTCGAATTGCTGTGCAGCGCCCGCGTAGTCGCCTGCGTTCAACCGCCGCAGCAGCGTGGACGAACGAAACGCGAAAATGCCCTCGTTGTACGCGAACGAGTAGAGCGCGGCCCGCTGCGCGTCGGTCAGGTCCACCAGCACCGCTGCATCGACGGCATCGGCGGTGGGTTGCAATTCGGCCTGCAGCAACGCTTCGGCCTGTTCTTCCGTGACCGGCGGCGTGGCGGCAGTGACCCGATGGCTGTCGATGCGGATCGTGCCGTAGCCGATGGTCCAGATGCCCGCGCTGTCCTGATATGGCGCGGCGCGGAAGCCCTCGAACTGCCGCAGCAGTGTCGTGGCGAGTGCGATGGCGCTCATGTCACTCTCCCGCGTGCGGCGGATGCCGGTCGCGCATGTGATCAAGGCGCACGGTGAGCGCCTGAATGTCCTCGCGGGTGGCAACGTGCCCCAACTTGCTGAGGATGTCGCGGTGCGCCTCGGCGGCCTTGTCGGCCATGCTGGTCAGGCGATCCCAGATCTTCGTCTCGCCCGCATCGCGTGCCGCGCTCTGCGCCGCGCGCTCATCGTCGATCCGCTTGTGCAGTGCCGCTACGTCCGCCCGATGCACCCGCTCATGGCTGTTGTGGCGGATGTGCAGCCAGCCGCCGATAAAGGCCGCGAATGCGCCCACTGCGGCGATACCGGCTTCCAGCAAGCCGGGCGTCGTATCTTCCTGCATGTGCGGCGGCCCTTTGCGATCACGAAAATTGTGCATGGCCCGCAACCCCCGCGATGCGGTTTGCTGTCATGAGCCTGCGACCTGGTTGTGCGGGTAGCGGGTCAGGCCCGGCAGCGCCGTTGGTAGCGGTGCGCCGGGCCGCCTCGGGCTATTGGCCGGGCGGTTGAGCCATCGCGGAAGATGGCGGCATGGCGTTCACCGTGGTCAGGATTGCTTCGATGCCACCCGGGTTCTGCCCGGTTAGTTCGACGCCATCGTGGCCGGTGACGGTGTAGTTGCCCGCCGCGTCGTAGGTGATTGTGCGGCCGTAGCTGTCGGTGGCGGTCAGCGCCCATGCCGCGCTCGATGTCAGCGCCGCCAGCAGCAGTGCAAGGAATAACCGCTTCATATCACAGCCCCACTTGCAAGGTTGCGCCCGCGCCTGACGTGCCGCCCGTTACGCCGCTGGCCGCGCCGCCCACCGCGCCCGCCTGATTAAACGTGCTGGCGCTGTAACTGCCCGGCGATCCGATCTGGTATTTTTGCACGCTGCCGCTGTTGCCGCCTTTGCCGCCACCGCCGCCGATGCCGGTCCCGACGCCGTTGCCACCCACGCCGCCGTTGCCGCCGCTCACGTCGATGGCGTTGGCAATGGTGCTGCCAAGCAGCGTCTCGAAACACAGGTAAACTGCGCCGCCGCCCGCACCGGTAGCCGCGCCACCACCGCCAGCGTTGCCGCCAGTGGCAGCGCCGCCATTGCCGCCGATTCCGCCTTTGGCTTGAAAGATCGCGGCGGTGGCGTTGCTGCCGCGAACGATGGTCCGCGCGTAGATTGCAAGCCACCCACCGCCACCGGGAGCGCCGCCGCCACCGCCGCCAAGGAATGTCCCGTCACCGCCACCCTGCCCACCCGCACCGCCGAATGCGCCGGGAGCAATAGGAAGCGGATTGTTAGAATTGCCGCCAGCGTATGCGATGAAAGCGGTTTGATAGTAATTCAGCGGAGGAAGCGATGTTGCCCAAATCCATGAGCTTAACGTGGTTCCGCCGGTCGCCCCGGCACTTACGCCATTGCCGCCGGTTGCGCCGGTTGCCGATGTTCCACCCGCGCCAAAATTTGTGCCACTGCCGGAAGCAGTTGGATTGGTGCCGGTCGTCGCGTTGCCGGTGCCGCCAGTTCCGCCGTTAAATCCGCCAATTCCGGGCAGTGTGACTGGCGAGCCGCCCGCGCCGGTATATGCACTTGCGCCGCCAGTTCCACCCGCTGCGCCGCTGGCGTTGTTGCCCGCGATTCCGTTTGCTTGAAATGCGCCAGCCGGAGCGGCTGAAATGTCAAGCACCCACGTAAAGACCATGAACCCGTTTGTTTTAAGCGCGCACCCCGCCGCAGCCGTAAGCGTGGTGTAATTCATGTTCCGGGTCAGGGTATTGGCACCGGAGCACGTCACCGCGCCGTCCGACCCATTGCCGAACATCGGCGCAAACAGATCGGTGACCGGCGCAATGGGGCCGACCGTGTAGGCGCTGGCTGGCAGCCCGCCGCCAGCGGTGAACAGCGCCACTGCAAGCCCAACGGCCCGCAGCAGCGACGGAAAGCGCGCCATCACGGCACACCGACCTGCACGGCATAAGCCGTGATCGTCACGCTGCCACCGGTGTTTGAGATGCACTGGATCGCGGCTGGCGAGACGACCGCCTGCCCGCCCGAGTCCGTCATGCCCAGTGCATAGACAATCTGGTTGTAATTGCTCGCGCTCGGCGTGCTGCCGTCATCCGTGCAGAGCAGCGCGATCTGTCCTGCCGTGCCGCCGACCGCCGTGATGCGCCACAACTGCCGCACGCCACTCTGTGCCGTTGCACTGGCCGCAGCGCAGACGGTGATCGCGGTCGTGCCGACCGACGTGATCGCGCTGGCTGTGCCGCCTTTGCACGCCACGGGCGTCAGATTGAGCGGGTTCACGTAGCTTTGCGCCCGCGCCTCGGCGGGCAGCCACAGCGCCAACGCAGCGAGCGCAGCGCCGGTGATCCATCGCAGCATGTGCGGCCTCCTATTGTTTGGTGGATGCGGCAGGCGGAGCGGGCGGCTGCATCGTGGCGCTGACAGCCGGGCACTGGCCGTGATCGGCAGCCGCGCCGCCCTGCGACACCTGAACCGACACGCACGCCTGCAACGCCTGCATCAACGTCGCCACGTCCTCGTACGGCTGGCGCTTGAGGTAGCCCGCCAGTGCCGAGACGAGTTGCGTCGGCAGGCGCAGCGTGTCGGGATTGGCGTCAGCCGCCAGCGCCGGGCCGGTGGCGAGCAGCGCCACGGCCAGAATCAGTCGCTTCATGATGGGGTGTCCGAAATAGAAGGTTAGAACGAGACCCAGTTCGTGCCGTTGCACATCACCGGCACGGCAACCGCACCGCCGCCTGTCACGGTGGCAAGGAACGTCGGAGATGTTGCGTCCGACACTTCGGCGATCTTGAACTTGTTCCCGGCGTTGCAGGTGGCCAGCCCGGCCACGGTGAACTGTTGCAGCGACAGCAACGCGCTGACCGAGACCAGCGAGCCGCCAAGCGCCAGCGGTGCCGCGACGGTGGCCATGGCGGCGGTCAGCGTGGCGGCGTGGTATTTCGCAAACGTGGCCGTGACCAGCGGCGGTACCTTGGCCAGATAGCCGCTGCCTGCGTTGCTGACGTTGATGCCGGTAATGCCCCAGGTGAGCGTGGCCGTCAGTGCGCCCGAGCAGCCGCTGCCGGACAGCGTGGCGGGGTTGGATGGCAGCGCGGTATAGGTGCCCGGCGTGGCCACCGCCGCGCTTGTCACCACGCCACCCGCAACCGTGATAGTGGCGGTGGCGGTGACGCTGGCGGTGCCGCCCACCACGCTGACGGTGGCCCCGTTGGTGCAGCCGCTGGTGCCGTTGCTGATGATGGCAAAGACGCCGTTACCAGCATCGCTGGACAGTCCCATGCCGGACACGGCGGCGATCGCCGTGGTGCCGGATGGCGGGGCCTGAATGGTCAGGCTAGGGATGGCGTCCCAGGCACCGCCATCGGTGATGGTGATTCCGGACACCGTGGCGGTCTGCGCCGTGACGCTGCCTGCGGTGGTCAGCGAGGCCGCGCTGGTGTTGCCGGTGGGATCGACACCGAAGCCCTGTGACGTGAACGCGGCACCACCAGCGGTGACGGTGAGGGCGCGCCAGTCCGTGCCATAGGCCGCGACCGGCGTGATGACGCTGCCGGAATAGGCGCGCTGTTCAATCCCGATCAGCACGGAGTCGGTGCCGAAGGACCAATCGGACGTGCTGGCGCCGTAACACAGGCCGCAGCGCCAGCCTTGGGTGACGGAGCCGTTTTGCGCGTTGATGGTGATGGCCGCGTCACTGACTTCGCCGCGCCGTGCATCGTTGCTGGTCAGCACGACGTTGATGCCGTTCTTGATGGCGGCCGACGAATTCGAGTCGATGGCCATGTCGAATTCGCGGGAATACAGCCCCTGCCAGCCCTTGCTGGCGGTCAGGTACACGTTGTCATCGCCGCCGAACAGGCTGCCCGTGTAGCTGAAAGGTGAGACGCTGCCGCTGACACCGCCGCTGGTGAGCGCCGAATAGGCGTAGTTCTGATCGGCCACCAGAATGCCGCCATTGCCGCTGGGCAGCGAGCCTGCATTGTGGATGTTGAAGTTTGCCAGATTACGGCCGCCCGAATAGCTGCCGCCACCGACGGCCGCGAAGAAATTGAACAGGCTGGAAAACGGCACATTGGCCTGATCGGACAACGTGAAATAATACGGCGTGATCGGCGATGCATTGGTGCCAAACACAAAGCCGGTGCCGTTGGCATAGACAGGTAAAGACGACACGTTCTTGCTGCCCGCCAGATTGAGCGCGGGTAGCACCACGGTGGAGGTGCAGGCCGTGGCCGCACCCTGCGCCCCGCTGCCGCACAACGGGGCGGTGGTGGCGGCATTGGGCAGCGCGCCGGAATACAATGCGCCGAACGGCTGCGCCCGTGCGGCCAGCGGCAGCACCAGCAGCAGGGCAAGCAGAACGCGGATCAATACACATACCCCTGCGTGCTGGATGTCATGTTGACGTGATGCGCGGCGGCGTTGGCCAGCGTGATGCCGGTGTTGGTGCCGCTGCTTTCAAACGCGGCCCCGGTGCAGGGATAGACGGTGATGGCCACGCCGCTGCGGTTGATGATGACTTGCGGCGCATTGACCACGCACCACGCCTGCACCCCGCCGGTGCCGCCGGTGACGATCACCTCCTGCGCGGTCAGCACCGTGGCCGTGCCCTGACTGGACCCGGCAGCACTGACCGAAGCCCCCGAGGTCGCGTAGGACGCGGCTTTCGCAGCCCCCGTGCCCGACACGGTGAACACGCCGCCGAGATTGAGCCACTGCGCGGTGGCGGTGCCCAAACTGAAGTCGATGCCTTTGGCGACGGTGAACCCCGTGCCGAGGTTGCCTTGGCCGTAGATCAGCGTTCCATCAGTCGCGACGCCGATGCCACCACCGCCGTAGCGGCCAAACTCAAGGCCGATTTTGTAGCCGAGGCCGGTGCTGGTGGCGTACTGCGAATTGATTGACAGGCCCACGTCATCGCCGGTGGCCTGCTGGCCGTACGTTGACCCGGTTACATCGACAATCTGCACGCCGATTCGGTCTCTCATGACCGCTGTAGCTTCGGACCATGTGTCGAACTCCGCGCCAACGATTTGGCTCGCGGTCATGCCAGCTTTGATGTGCGCTACGCTGTCAATGCCGAAGCAATACGGGCCTGGATACGGCGTGCCAGATGGCGCATCAAGCGCCAGCACGTTGCATTTGCCGGTCAGTCCCGAGTATTGATAACCAGTCGTGTTAAGCGTCGGGGCGGTGATGTTGAGGATGAAATATCCAGCCTTGCGGTGGCCGGATGTGCCGCCCGTCAAATCGACCTGAACGTAGGCGCCGTTGCAATTGCTGGTGGCGGTGCTTTCGCAACTGCTGTTGTCGGTCGCTTTGAGCCAGATGCCCAGCCCGGATTTGGCCGCCGTGGTGGTGCCGGCGAACGTCGAGTTGAGCGTGATTGGCGCTTGATCCGCCGTGGTGTTCGTCCACGCGGGAGCCGTTAGGCCGAGCGTGGCACCCGTCAGCGTGCCGCCTGTCATTTGCAGGTTGCTGCCGGTCAGGGCGTTGCTGCCCATCGCCAGCGTGCCCGCCATCGTGCCGCCCGTGGTTTGCAGCGCCCCCGTGATTCGGCTGTCGTTGCCCTGCGCGACGTTGCCCGCGCCCGTTCCGAACGAGACGGACAGGTTGCCGCCGCCGCTCACAAGTCCTGTGCCGACGTTCAGCGTTGCCAGCGCACCGGACAGGCCGAGGTTGCTGCGCGCGGTGGCCGCGTTGGTCAGGTCGGACAGGTTGTTCGACGGTTGCAGCGTCAGCGCCAGCACCTGTGCCAGCGTGGCGTTGCGGACGTTGCCCTTGTTGCCGCTGTTCACGTAGCCCTGCTGCACCAGCACCTTGTCCGTGGTGTTGAGCGACGACGCTGCGGGCAGATCACCGATGGTCGATTGTGCGTGCGCTCCTGCCGCAAGCAGCAGGCCGAGCGCCGCGAGTGCAGCGCGCCGGATCATGCGTAGATGCCCCCGGTGGTGTTGGCGACGCCGAACGCATTGCCGGGGAAATACGAACTGGCCGTGATCGCTACGCCGGTGCCCGTGTCGATCAAGCCCAGCCGGTTGACGAGCGCGCGTGTGCCGGTGGCGCTGCCCGAATAGGTGACAGACGCCGCCGTGATGCCGCCGCCCTGCAATGCCTGCGCGAATGCCACACTGAAAGCAGGCGTGCCGCTCACCGTGACGGTGGGGCTGCTGGCATAGACCACCCAGCCGTTTTCGTAGGCGTTGAGGTGCGCCTGTGCGCCGCCACTGATCGTGTAGGCGACCGGGATGTAGATTTGCCCACCGAGATTGACCACCATTTGCCAACCCGCGCACGCGCCGAACGTCATGCCCACGCCCAGCGTCATCTGCGTGCCGGATGTGGCCCCGAGGCTGTTGCCACTGGTCGCCGTGGCAAGCGCCATGCCCGCCACCGTCACCGGCCCGTCGAAGCCCCATATAGCGATGCCGTTGGCGTTGGTCGTGCTGATGGTCGGATTGCTGGCGCCACCCACCGTCGATGTCGTGACCGTGGTTGTGAAGGCGTTGCTGGTGTAGCCCTGAATCGTCAGGCCGTTGCCCGAACTGATGCCGACCGGCGTGCCGTTGATGGCGATGCCGGAATTGTATGTGCCCGGACCGAGCGCAATGGTGGCGCTAAACCCGTTGAAATCGACCGAGTTCGCCAGATAGTTGTAAGCCCGCTGCGGCGTCTGGAACGGCGTATTGATGGTCAGGCCGTCGTTGTTGTCGTTGCCGGTCGTGGTGACATAGACCACCACGTTGGCGCTCAAGCGCCGCCGCATCTGCGTGATCTTGACCGGGATTTGCGGGATATTGCCGACGCTCGCCGTGTTGCACTGCGCCTGGAATATCTGCGTCTGGCCGTTGGCGATGGTGAGCACATACAGCGCCACGTTGCCCGCATCGACGGCAGGCGTGGTCTGCGATCCGGTGGCCGCCGCCGTGCCAGCCTTGAGCGTTATGAGCGCCCGCTGCTGGCGAACGGTGTTGTTTGACGTGCCAGCGCCGCCCGGCCCCGAATAAGGCAAGGTCGGGTTACTGGCGTTGTAATAGGACAGCACGGTTGAGCCGGTGTCCGTCTCGCTGAAAGACGCCTCGATCAGATAGTTTTGCGACCAGCCGACAGTGCCCGGCGCGGTCAGCGTCAGCACGGTCGGCGCGAAGTTCTGGCCGATCTTGACGATGGTGTTGCTCGTGTCGCTGGCCAGCGAGCCGTATGCCGTGTTGTCGCGGTTTTGCAGGCTGAAAATCGCGCCCGCACCCACGGTGACTTGCATGTTGGCGACGGCGCTTTGCGTCAGCGTGAACCCGTCCACCCACAGCGCGCCGCTGTTGACGCCGATGGTGGCCGCCGCGAGCGCGCCGATCACATCTTGGATGTTGCGGTTTGTGTTCAGCATGTCGCTGTCGAGCGGAATCGCGCCCGGATAGACCATTACGCGGTCCATGGTGCCTCACTGTCAGGTTTTGCAGAGCGCGCCGAAGCGCAGGCTTAGTTCTGGATTTGCACCCACGCCGTGACGCCTGCCGCTTCGGCATTGGCGACAGCGGCGTAGATCAGCGAATCAGTCCACGCACCCGTGGCACCGAGCACGCTGCCATACTCGATGGTCGGGCTGACGTAGGTGTTGCTGCCGCCGTTGCCGTAGCCGCCAATGGCCGAGCCATAGCCCGCCACGCTGGGGATGCCTGCAATAGCAGGCCGGTGCGCGATCACGAATAGCTGCGCGGGCAGTGCGTACGAGCCGTAGCCGCCCGCATAGCCATAGGCCAGGCCGCCCCATGCCGTGCTGCCCGCCGCGCCCCAACTGCCGGTGTCCGCCGCGTAGGACGGCTCGAAGATCGCGGCCTGCTTGCCGGTCAGTGCCAGCAGCCGGGCCAGAATGGCCGCCCGCGTGACGTTGGAGGCGAACAGATTGGCGCGGATGCGAGCGCGGAACACTGCGTCCGTCTCGTTGCTCAGGCGCGGCAGGCCGACGCCGAAGAAATCGGCTGAGATCATGTCCAGCAGCACGCCAAAGGCCGTGGCGATGCGCGCCTGTGCCGAGACGTAGCCGTACATCGTGTAGAGGCTGGCCCACGTAGAGGCGAAGCCCGCCAGCACGGCGTCGAGAATTGGCGTGGCGGACGTGGCGGTGTTGGGCGATGGCGCGAACCACCGGCCCGGCAATGCCGCCCGCAGGCGGCCGATGAAGTCGGATTGATCGCCGGTTGCCATGTCAGCTCACCGTGATCGCGCCGGCGCGCACGCACTGCGCCGCGCCGCCGCCGAGGTCCGCCGTGGCGGCGTTCAATGTCAGGGCGGTGACGTTCGCCACGCCGGGCGTTGCATCGTAGATGACCTGCGCCACCCGCGAATACGGCAGCGCCGCGCCCATCGGCAGCGCGTTGATGTAGGCCGCGAGCGCCGTCGAAATCGGCGGGATCATGTTGGCCTTGGTGTAGCCGCTGGCCGCGGTCAGAGTGAACGAAACGGCGGCGGTGATCACGGTCGGCCCTTGCACCGTGACCATCACGCCCGCAGCCCGCACCGCCTGCACAGCGGTTGAGCACAACGCGATGGTGGCACCCGAAGGCGAGCCGGTGCCGTCATCGACGGTCACTGTGACCGTGCCCGTGCCCACCTGGACGGTGCTGGTCAAGTTCTGCGCCACGCTCAGCACGGCATATTGCAGCGCGGCGACGGTGCCCTTGGACAAGGACGCCATGTAGAGCGCGAATCGGGCACGCAACGCCGCATCCGATTCGGCAGCCACGCCGTTGCTGAAAGCCACGCCGTTGCTCACGTAGTCGATGCCCGGCACCGCCGAAGCCAGCAGGCTGATTGCGGTGGCCTGCACGTTGCCGCCTGTGCCCGCCGTCAGCGCCTGCACCGGCAAGACGGCCTGCGTGGTGGCAATCGGGATCAGATAGCCGCCCTGCCCTGCGTTCCAATAGCCGCTTGAGGTGTTGGTGGTGACGCCGAATTGCTGCGTCCCGTCCGCCGTCTGCACCAGCGCGCCTGCCGTGTTCACCGCGCCCGAGGCGCTGAAATACGGCACCACAAGCGCCGTGCCCGTGGCGGTGAACCGGCTGAAAGTGACGTTGCCGGTTGCCGCCACAGCCGCCAGCCGCGTCAGGCTGTAGTCGGTCATCCAGCTATCAAGGTCCGTGCCCGTGCTGGTCGATGCCCGCGTGCGCGCCAGCAGTTGCAGCAGCAGCCATTGAAACCACAGCGCCACCGAAGCATTCGCCTGCGCGAGCGCCTGTAGCACGGTGCCCGCCGCGAAATTGAGCAGCGCCGATGCCGACGACTGCACGGCGGCGGCGAACTGATTCGTCCAGCCTGAGAAGGTTTGCAGTTGCAGCGCCATCAGAACACCGGAGCGGACAGGGTTTGCACAGCGCCAGTCGTGGCGTCGGAATAGGTGATGTTGGCCGTGACCACGCCATCTGACGTGGCAGACACCGCCACGCGAGGCGGTGGCGACATGGCAACGCCGGGATCGGCCAGCACTTGCGCGCGGATGATCGCCGCCGTGCGCTGCGGATTGGCAGGCTGGCCCACCATTGCAGGCAGCCCAGCCCCGAAGCCGAGATACCAGATGTAATCGCCCGGCACGGTCATCAGAGCGCGCAAAATGCGCTGCTTGACCTCGAACGAGCCGGTTGCCACGGCCAGATCACCGGACGGGCCAACTGACAAATCATTGCCGAACCATTGCGCGATGTCGGTCATGCGCTACTCCGGGTCGGGGTTGGAGGTTGTGCCGGTGCTGCTGCCACCCGGCACCACGCCGCCGTGCGTGTGCGCGTCGTAGTTGCCCCGCAGCCGATCAAGCGAGCCGTGGCGGTCGGACACGTCGCCATTGCACGCCAGCGATCCGTCGATCTGCACAAGGCCGCTGGCCGGTTGCAGGAAGATGTTGCCATTGGGCCGAAGCCGCACGGTGGAACCGTTGGCGACGATGACCCACTCGGACGCCTGCCACGATGATGTGTTGGTGGACGGCGTGCCGCCTGTGCCGTTCTGGTATGGGATGGCAGGCGGCGGCGCAGCATCGCTGTGCGCGAAGCCCGTCACCACATAGTCAGCGCCCCGAGCGCCCGCCTCGGGCACACAGAACGCCAGCGCGCCCGGCATGATCGGCGGCAACACCGTGACGCCACTGGCCGCACTCGGCTGCGCCACCGGCAGCCAGCCGGACAGCACGCCCTCGGGCTGAAACAGCACCTTCACGGCAGGCCGGTTCGGGTCCACCGATTGAACTACGCCCCAGCGCGGTTGCGGGATGTCGTCAATGGCCGCGCCGATGTGGCGCTTGAGCGCGTTCATCATGCGGTCAAAACTCATGACTGCGCCCCGCTGGCGGATACCTGGCCGCGCTGATCGCGATTCTTGGCCCCGACCTGCATCATGAAAGCGCCGTCGAAGGACATTTCGCGGGTCACTGCGTCGGCATAGTAGGTCTGGTCAAACGCCGTGCCGGTGCCGCTCAACTGCACCACCGAGCGCGGCGTCAGCGTCAGATCGCCCGGCGCGGAGAAGGTCAGGCTGCGCTCGTGCTGCTTGAGTTGCGTGAGCAACGCCGTGGCCCGCTGCTGCGCCATCTGCTGCGACAGGTTCGGGAAAATGTAGCGATAGACCTGCGTGCGGGTCGCGTCGTCGTATTTGTTGGCCGCCCCGGTGCCGCCGCTGGTGGCCGTGGCCGTGACCGTCTTGCCGGTTTTGGAGGTGAAGCTGCGCACTTCGACGGTGATCGCCCGCGCCAGCGTCTTGTGGTGCTGCAATTCCAGCGAGGTGACGTTGGCCGAATAGGACGGCGACAACACCACCGCCACGGCATAGGGCAGCGCACTGGTGGCCGTGGGTGGCTGAAAATACAGCGATTGCCCGGACACGTAGCAGTCGAAGCCTTCCACCTTGGCGAGAAAGGTCAACAGATCCCATTCGGTCGTCGTGTAATGCCCGCGCCCGAGTGTGGTGTGATCGTGGTCAATCTCGAAATACCGGCCAATCTGCGCCGTGGTGGCGGTGACAACCGGCGTGAGGCCATGCCGCCCGGCCAACGTGGTTGCAACCTGGCTGGCGGTCTGATTGACGAATTGCTCTTTGGTCGGTGCCTCGATTAGCAGCGAGGACAGATCGCGGCCCGTCGCGCGGATCAGGTGCGTGTCGGGCGACCATTGGATGTCATCGACGTTGCCGACAATCAGGCTGGTCCAGCTTTTCCCACCGTCGAGGCTGGCGCGCACGTCGAGTTGCACAATCTGCTGATCCGCCCACCACGACGCCGATAGCGCCGGGTCGGCATTGTCCGCGAACGTGACCTCGAACGTGTCCGACTGATACCAGTTGTTATTCGTGACGCTGAACGAGACGGCGGCGGGCGATGCGGTGCCGTTGACCAGCACGCGCAGGCGCGGCAAGCGCGCCGTGGGCTGGATCGTCAGCGCGTTGAGTGTCTGCGTCATGTCTGCGAGGGAACGCCGCCCGTAAACGCCGCGTTGACCGGCGGCAGCAGGATGGTGTTCGTGCCGGTCAGGTAGAAATCAGTCAGCCCGTTGAGTTGCGCGATGCGGACCGCCTGCGTGGCGTCGCCCAGATAGCGCGCGGCGAGGTGGAACAGGTCGCCGCCGACGACGGTGATGCTGGGATAGGCGACGACCGCCATCAGGACGCCCCTATGGTTGCGTTCGCCACGGCCCGCCCGATGTAGCCCAAGGCCGCCACCTGCTGCGCGCTGGTCTGCGCCGCCGCGAGCGCCAGCGTCAGCCCGCCCGAGCCGCTTATCAGGCCTGTACCGGATGCCGCCACGGACTGTGCCAGCAACACCGCATCCGCCGCCGATTGCGTGCTGCCGCAAACGGACAGCGCCGAGCGCAGCGACACGTTGGCGGCGGTGTATGTGCTGCTGCCGAGGATCAAGCCGGTCGGGATGGCCGCAGACACAGCCGAAGCCGCCGATGTGAGTGCGCTGATGGTGCTGCTGTCCGTGGTCAGGCCGAGCGCGGAGAACACGTCCGACGCCACCGCCTGCGCCGGGTCAACCTGCGCGGGGTCTTGCTGCGTGGTGGTGTTGACCAGCACGACGCACGACAGCCGGTAAGGCACATGGCCTTGCTCGCGGTAGTCCGCCTCGAACGTCTGCACGACCACGGTATAGGCGAAGTCAGCCCAGACCAGCGGCACGGCCACGCCCGCGATGCGGATGGCATCGACCGCCCGCGCCCGGCTGACCGCATCGAAGCCGAGGAAGATGCCGGACCACGACAGATCCCGGTCATCCGGCCCCATCGCGTCGATTGTGCGTGCGCCGCCGGGGTATTTGTGAACCGTCAGCCGTTGCGCGCCGCCCCACCCGATTGTGCTGGGAACCTCGAACCCGTCGAACGCCACGCTGCCCAGCACGACCGGGCCACCGCCGCCGAACAAAATGGCACCCACCGCAGACAGCGCACCCGAGACGCCGCTGTTGAGCGTGCCGGTCGCGCCTGTGATCTGGTTCGTGGCCTGGACGACCGAGAGAGACTCGCTCATGTGGCTTGCAGCGCCGGAAGCGTGCGGCCATCGAACGATGCAGCGCCACGCGGCGCGGCGCTGAATGCACCCGCCATGCTGGCCGCGATCACGCTGCCGACTTTCTTGCCGTCCATGATGATGTCGCCGCGCAGATGGACCGCGCCGCCGCTGCCGCCCGGCCTGAACGATTCGCGGTGAATGTTGGACTCGGGCGCCGTTGATGTGCCGGTGCCAAGGTCAATGCCGAACGTCTTGAGCATCCGCTCCATGATGCCCGGCACCGTGTAGCTGTATGCGCCGCCCGGCGCGCCTTTGGGCATCCCGCCGATGTCCTTCTCGACAACCTTAGACCAGAAATCGAAGAACTCGCGCACATGATTGAGCACGTCGATGACCACCGGCGCATTCACCTTCTCGACCGTCTCCAAGAAGTTGGTGAATGAAGTTTCCATTGCCTGCAAGTTGAACATGATGTTGGACTTGCCAGCGATTGCCAGCGCCGCTTCCGGCGACGGCACATTTTTGTTCAGCACGATTTCCTTCGTCACCTGATCCGCCTGCTCCAAGAACAGCGAGACGAGGCGGCGAGCGGTATCGGTGGGCAGCAGCGTGAAGATTTCCTTGGTCTGTGCGTCGGGAGATGTGATGCCTTTCGCTTCGAGCAGCGGGCGCAGCACCTTGTCCACATAACCGAACACGCCGCCCGCCGCCGCAATCTGCTCGTCGAGGTGGTTGATGGCGTTCTTGCTCAACCGGCCACCGTTCGCGCCGCCCGTCACTTCGTACGAGCCTTCGGGCACCATGCCCACGCGCTCCATCTCCTGCGCGACTTTCTTGCTGACGACGCCGCCATACCAAGCGCGGCCAATGGCTTGCAGCGACGTGCCAGACCGGCTGCCGCCTTGATCCAACACCGCCGCCTGCATCATGGCGAAGAAGTCTGCCGGGTCCATTGTCTTGGCGATCAGCGACCCTTGCTGCGCCAGCCGCAACAGGTCATTCGCCTTGCCCACGGGTGCGACGACCATCAGCGCGCGATAGGCCGCGTCCAATGCTGCTGAGAATCGTGGCGCAGACAATTTGCCCGTCTTGGGGTCCATCGCGCCGCCCGTGACTTCAACCGCCCGGCTCAGCATGTCCATCGCCGCTTCAGACGACGTGCCGGTAGATGCCGCCAGCGCGGCGGACACCATTTCGTAGTGCTGCAACTGCCCGTTGACGATGTTCAGCGCGTCCGGCCCATTGTTGTCGGCCGACAGGCCCAGCACGGCGCGCAATGCGCCGACATCGCGGGTTGCTTTTTCCAGACTGACGCCGGGCACGTTTTGGGCGGCAGAGAACACCGCGGACTCGACGCCGCCGATCTGCGCGCTGGTCACGCCGCGCTGCTGCAGGCGGGCCAATTGGTCATTGAACCCGGCGCCCGCCTCGACGAGACGGCCAAGCGAGGTGATTACCTGATCCAGCAATTCGATGCCGTACCACGCACGCGACAGGCTAGCCATGCTCAAGCCGCCACCGGCACCGCCGCCACCGCCAAGCGGGGGCACGGTCAGCGGCGGCATTCCGAAACCACCGCCACCGCCACCGCCAAACGGCACAAGGCCGGGGCCACCGCCACCGCCCGCGCCGTTCGGCCAGACCGGCGTTCCCCACCGTCCGATGCCCGTGCCGCCACCGCCCCCGCCACCGCCAAAAAACCCGCCGCCAGTGACGGTCATGCCGCCACCAGAAGGCGGTGCGGCCAGCAGCAACGGCGCGGGCATCAGCGCAAGGCGCGGACCGGACGACACGCGCGGGCCTGCTGCGGCCGGTGCACCAGATGCGGCCGCAGCCGCAGCGGCGCTTGCCTTTGCCGCCGCTGCCGCCGCCTGCGTTGCAGACGCCACGTTGCGCCACGCCTGCGCCAGTGAGTCGGTTGCCTTCGCTGCCGCCCGAATGCCAGCCGCGAACTCATTCAGACCGGCTTGCGCATCGCGCTGCGCCTTCATCAGCCGCTCGAAGCCGTCCAGCACCTGACCGAGCGGGCCGAGCACCTTGCGCGGGTCCATGACCAGATCGACGCCGATGGCGTAGGCTTGAATCATCGGGGCCGTCCTGCGGTGCTGATCGTCGTTGCTTTCCGGCGGTGAGCGCGTCTAGCGTCGCGCGCGAAACGGAGATGCGAATGCTCAAACTGATCGCTGTGTGCGCGGCGCTGTCGTGCGCCGTCGCATGTCCTGCCCGCGCACAGGCCGATAACCGGGCGGAACTCTTTGCGGCGCAAGCACATAGGCTGGCCGACATGGCGGAGCCCGCGGCGGGGCTGGTGACTTGCGGGCTGGAAGCGCCCGAATGGGCGCGGCAGGTCAACGCGCAACTGGAAACCAAGATCGCCGCCATCGCCAATCGGCTCTGGCCGCGCGAAACCAGCACCGACGATGATCGCCGGATGCACGCCGCGTCACTCTGGCGGGCGTTCTCCGCTGTCGATCAAGCCAGCGCGCAAGGCAAGCACGTCACCCCGCAATGGTGCGCCGATGCCGCGCCGGGGTTGCTGCCTGTGCTGGGCAAGATCGCCGCCGGCGAACTGTAGGCCGCGCACTCGGTCAGCGAACGCGGAACAGCGCCGACAGTAGCCACAGCACCGAATTAACGTGCGCCGGGAGTGCGCCTCGGAGGCAAGCCAGCAAGAGCCGCTGCAACGGCCCCTGCCGCTGCATCGACCGCCTGCGAGGTCTTGCGAACGGCAGCGCCGCCGAGGAATGACCGGGGTGGCATGTGCGATGTGCCAAGTTCGAGATACGTCGCAACGTCGCCAATGTCCCGGATCGGGTTTGCCTTCGAGCCATCGCCGACGACCTCATGGGGAACGCCGATTGTAGCCTTTTCGGCGCCCGCCGTCATGTCGATGTGATCGCGTAGAGCGCCCGTGCGCAGCAGCGGGTCGTTCTCGGTGAAGCCCAGCGCAACGCGCTGCGCCTTGGTGTCTTTGTCGAGTTCTTCCCACGCCGGGAACGGCCCGGCTTCGCCCTGGTAGTGCCCGATCTCGGCCGTGGCTTCGTGCTGGATGATCCGCGCGCCGTCCGTCAGCCCGGCATGGGCGGCGGTGCGTAGCCGCTGCGGCATCCCCTGCATGAAGCGCAGGAATTGCGCCGGATCGTCAAAGCGCCTCATGATTTGACATCCCGCCAGCGAAGTGTGGACCAATCGAACGAGCCGCCGTCGAGTTCGCCAAAGATCACCGAGTAGGCCATGCGGCGGGCGGGAGACATTCGCATCGCCTCGCGGTAGGGCACCCCTTTGCTCACGAGATACAGCGCATCCCGCAAGCCGGGTGCCCGGCTCAGTTTCCCGCCGTGGCCGCGACGCTATCCGGCACTTCGGCGGGCCGCATTGCCTCGTAGATGGCGATAAGCCCGTCATTGCCAACGCGCTTTGCCAGCGCGCGGATGGCGTTCTTGGTGTTGGGCATCGGCACCGGCACGCCGTCGATCTCCGACACGCTGACGATTGCTTGCGCGAACCGCAGCCATTCGGATGTGACGCCAGCGCCCGCCGCTTCGATCAGGTCAAGCATGTCGGACGGGTCCAGCGTGCGCAGTGTGAACTTGCGCCCGGCCGCATCGGTGGCGGTCAAAGGCTCACCGCTCATACCTTGTTGCGCCGCCACGCCTCGAACGAGATTTTCTGCTTGACGATCTGATCACCCTGCCAATGCCCGGCCGCCGACAGTTTCAGCGACGCCTGCGTGTACTGGAAGGTCGTCGTGCTGCCATCCGGCTCAAGCACATACTGGAAAATTATGGCCGTTGGCGTGTTGCCGGTCGAATACCACGCGGCTTCGATTGCGGCGAACAGCACGTCCAGCCCATTATTGCCGCGATCCGCATCGAACTCGCCGGCCCAGCCTTTCGGCAGTTCGGCGGCCAGTTGCACGCCGTCCAGCCGGTCGGATTTCACGTTGACCGTCACCTGATTCGCCATGAATCCGGTCACGTTGGGAAGGTCCACGCGGCCACCCGGCGCAAGCGGGTGCATGAGCACCACCTGACAATCGCGACCGACCGAGTAAGACCCGGTGGATTGGACTAGAGGCATTGGCAGAACTCCGGGCGTGAGGGGTCAGGTTTAGGCCGTGGTCTGGCCGCTGCTGGTCGTCTGCTTCAGCACGTTGACCGTCTGGCCGCCCTCGATGTTCACGAGGAACTTCTCGTTGATGGCCTGATACTGCACTTGGCAGTCGGCCTGCACGTAGCCGAGCGACGTGCGGCTGAACGGGTTGTTGCTGGTGTCGCAGACCACCGAGAACGGCAGCGACGTGCCATCCAGCGAGCCGAGCAAGCCCTGCTGAAACAAGTTCTGGAAAAAGCCCAGCAGCGTGCTGCGGATGCGCTGGAACAGCGTCGAGTTGATGACCTGGCCGACATACAGGCCCATGCCCGCATTGATCGTGGCGGCCACGTAGTTGGTCATGCGCGTGTAGTTGTCGCCGTTGATCGCCGCATTGCTGCTGGAATTGTGCCCGAGGCGGCAGCCGTAGTACGAGCCGCCCGGCTGCGGGGTGGAGATCACGTCGATGCCCGCTTGAAACAGCGTGGTCAATTCCGCCGTCGAATAGGCGGTGTTCTGCGCCGGGTTCAGGCCGGATTTCTGCGTGTCCACGATGCCATAAATCGGCTTGTTGAGCGACGAGTTCTGCGGCGACAGGTTCGCCAGCCGCCCGGCCACGAAGCCTTGCGGGCTGACCAGACGCATCAGGGCGTTGACCGGATCGGACCAATAGCACCAATCGCCGAACATCAGCTTGACCGCGTAGCTGTCCAGCGCGGCGGTGGCCTTGTTGGCAACGGCGGTGGCAATGCTGTCGCCGCTCGGCCCGCATGTGATCATGTAGATGCCTTCGGACAGCCCGAAGGTCGCCTGCGTGGTCCACGTCGCATAGTTGTTGGCGTAGGAGTCATCCGCCGTGCAGATGAGGCCGATGGTGCAGCCCTGCCCGCGCAGCGCATACATGCCCTTGCGCGGGATCGTGTCCACGCCAATGCAGACAGCAGCGGTCATCGAGGTCACGCCATCGCTGCCACCGCTGAACGCCTGCGCGGTGTTGAGGATGCCGGTCGGTGCTGTGACGCCCGCGCCCGCCGCAGCGGTGCAGAGCAGCGACGGGCCGCGCAGCGCGCCGCTACCGGCGTTCACGGCGGCGGCCATTGCCACCCACAGCGCGTTACCAGCGCCGGTCAGGTTGTCGTACACCTCGGGCACCTGGCCCGGCAGGCCGAGAACCAACTTGTAGCTGCTGGCCTTCGTGCCGTTGGTGATGGTGGCGGTCAGGCTGTTGCCCAGCGTGCCGGTATAGGCCGCTGTGAAGGTGATGCAGTTGGTCAGCACCAAGCTCGTTGCTGCCGCATCGGTGCCGTCCGTGGCACGCACACAGCGGAAGTTGCTGGCACCCTGCATGACGGCGGTGGCAACCTGCGTGCCCATGTCATAGGTGCGGTTCTGGATCGCGCCGAAGTTGCGCGCATAGTCCGCCATGCTGGACACGATGACCGGCTGGCCGACCGGCCCCCATTGCGCGGAGCCGACGACGCCCAGAATGTTCGTGGGCACGCCGTTCAGCACGAGGTTTTGCGGGGCCACGATCTGCACATACAGATCGGGCACCACAAGGGCGGTGGTGTTCAGCGCGCCCTGTTGGACGATGCTCATGCTGGTGTCTCCGGGCGGTCAGGTGGGGCGGGATTACTGCGCGGGCTGCTCGGGCGGCGCGTCGGGCGCTTCCACCCGGCGCACGAACACCGATTCGGGAGCGGCCAGCAGCGCCGCCACTTCGGCGGGGTCGGTGATCGTGTCGCCACGCTGGCGCGAGCCAAACGGCTCGCTGACCACGAGATGAGTTGCCATGAACGGCTCCTAGTAGGGCAGCAGGATTGCGGGCGGATACGCCGGGCTGGTGGCCGCAGTCGGCCCGCTTGGCGTCAGGTTCAGAATGCCAGCCGACATCTCGGCCTGCGTTTGGATCATCAGCGTCGGATATTCCACCGAGTAGCGCATGTCCCGCCGCCACACGCGGTCTTTGCTCGGCCTGTCGTCCACGAACACGCCGGCGAACATGAGGCGGCAGGATGAATTGTCAGGCGTGGTGAAGCGCCCGGCGAGTTCGATGGCGGCGAGCGCCTGATCGACCGCCTGCGCCACAGCATCACGGGCTGCAGGCGACGGCGCCCAACATGAAACGCGAAATGTCTGTTGCTGTTGGCGCGAGATCAGCGCGGCGGTCTGCGCCATGCCGATGTTCACCACGGTGAGCCGCGTCGGCATCGTCACCACGCCCCCGCTGGCCGAAGCGCCCGCGATCAGCGCGGCCACAGCCGCAGCGATGATGGTCAGCGTGTCGCCCGCCTGCACGGCGTAGGCATAGGCCGCAGTGCCGAAACCCGGCGCACCCACACCGGTCAGCGGATTGCCGGTCTGCACGCCGATGGTTTGGCCCACGGCGGGCGTGCCGCTGAATGTGATGGTCAGGTCGCTGACGACGGCGGCCAGCGTCGAGGCAACCGCAGTCGTGGCACCCCAAGCCGGGGCGTACCGGGTGGTATTGCGCGCCATGCCGCTTTCCGGGAACACGCTGACATGTGCCCGGCCTGCGGCCAGATCCGTCATCAGGTTCGCGCTTTCCGGCCAGCCGCGATACAGCTTGATGGTGCCCGCAGCCGGTGTGCCGGGCGCCCCGGAGACAATCGGCGGCCACGCCCAGTACACGCCGCTGGTGGTGTAAGCGCCCGGCAGATAGCCGGTGCCGCCCCCGCCTTCCGTCGTCAGGCTCACGCCGCCTTCCGTGACGATCAGCGTGCCGCCCTCGGTCACAAGGTTCTGCGCGAACAGCGCGTTGGCGATCACCGCCACAAGCGCATTCTCGACATCTGCCAGATCGGCCATCAGGGCACCGCCGCGCGTGCCGACAATCGCCAGCCCAGCGTCGTCTGTTCCGTCTCGCTCACCACGTAGCGCACCGGGATGGCCTGATCGTCCATCACGACATCCATCGACAGCAGTTGCACCGGCACCGAAGGCGGCAGCAGGATCTCATACCACGGCAAATCCATGTCGCCCGGCAGGCGCACTTCGCCGGATTGCCGCTTGCCCTTGGCCGCCACGGCGGCGGGCCACGCGGTCAACAGCGGCGTTTCCGTCGCTGCTATGTCGCCGCCGTAGTACGAGGGCCCGGGGTTCTGTCCGCTTGGCCGGGAAAAGGTCAGCACGCGGTTGCAGTTCACAACCTGAATCGGCGCGGGCAAGTCCATCGACGAGATGAAGAAAGTCTGGCTGGTGCCGCCCGGCCAGATCGCGCCCACCAGATAATCACCGATGGAGGTCAACGCCGGATCGACGCTCGCATAGGCAACCGGCTGCTCATAGTCGAACGGCGTGGTGCCCATGCCCTTTTTGTCGCCTGTGATCCAGACCGGCAGCGTGCGCAGCAAGTTGCCGCCCGCGATCACCGCCCCCGCGCTGGATGGCCGGTATTGCGCCATCGGCAAGCCCAGCACGGCGGCCACGGTGCGCGGCGCAATCTGAAAAACCGGCGCGATGGTGGTGCCGGTCATCAGACCACCAGCTTGATGCCACCGGCGGCAGGCAAGCCCGGCCCGGGTTGAATCATCAGGAAGGCGCACAACTCGCGCCGCCATGTGTTGAACAGCGCCATCCGGTCGCGGATTTCGTTCGCGTTGCGCGTGAACGGCCCGGCTTGCGCCACGTTGAGCGTGCTGCTTGCAGCCGGGATCGCCGCTTCCAGCGTGTTCAGGTCAGCCAGCCGGGCGACGACGACCGCGCCTTCGGCGGTGCTCATGTGCTGGAGCTTGTATTCCAGCGCCAGATAGTAGGTCATCATCCACGGCGCGCCGCCCACAACTGACCCGTCACCATACATGCCGAAGCCGCAGAAGCGGCGGATGTCGGTCAGTTGCGTGTCGGTGAAGGTGTAGGCGGTGAAGGCCACGGCGGCGCTACTCGATCACGTCAAGCGGTGCGCCGCGACCGACCAGCAGCGCAATTTCCCCGGCATCGACGATCATATCACCGGCCTCCCACATGCGCGAGCGGCCGGTTTCTTCGTCGATGTAGCCGTAGCGGTGCTGCACGCGCACGCGGGCAGGCAACGCCACTGGTGACGGCGCGGAGTGCGCCGCCACCAGCTTCGGACGAGGGTTCACAGGCTTTCGAGGATCGCAGCGCGCTTGAGCGCGGCGTTGCTGGCGGTGGGCACGGTGTTCGGGTTGGTGGTCGCATCGGTGGGCGCGACGAAGCCGCCGATGTAGGACCACGCCTGCGTGACAACCTGCTTGAGCGCGTCGATGGGCTCGCGTGTGATGTGCGCGATGCCATCGACCACGACCATCATGCCGTCCGCATCGTCCACCTTGCTGGCCTCGGCATAGCCGGTGCGGGTGAACTCCGCTTCGACCAGCGCGCCCTGGCCGCACAGCGCGGCGCGGCGCACGGTGCCCACGCCGGCCAGCGCCTGCACGGGGTTGAGGTTGGTTTCGATGATCGTCACGCCCAGCAGTTCGGATACGACACCGCGCTTGTACTCGGACGTGTCGGGCTTGCCGCGGAAGAACAACTGGAACTGCGGATCGGCGTAGAGGCCGGTCAGGTGGATGGGGTCGGCGTACAGGTGATAGTTGCCGGTGGCATCGACGGGCGGCACGCCGTTGGCGCTCAACGTGGCCTTGGCGGTCAGGATTTGCTGCATCCCGAGGCGACCGGCGTTGTAGTCGGCAGCGGCGGAGATGGCAGCCGTGGTGGCGCATTGCGTGCCGGTGCTGAACGATGTGCCGATGATCGGCCGGAAGATGGCAGGCGCGGTGCCCGCCACCACGGCGTTGCCAGCGGTGCCGTCCGCCACGCTGACGTTGCTGCTGAAGGTCAGCACGCCGGAATAGCCGCCCGGCGCGGTGCTGATGTTGGTGTTGCTGCCCGAAAACGCGAGGTTCGCCATCCACGGGTTGAGCGAGGCCGGGGCCGCGCCGTCCGCCTGCACGCCGGTCAGCGTGTAGATGTTGCTGCCGACCTGGACGGCCAGCGTGAACGAGGACGAAACCACAACCGGCTGACCCGCCGTGTTCAGCGTGTTGAAGAAGCCGCGCACGTCATCGACGCGCAGCGTGGTGGCGGGCGAGCCGAGCGTGGTGATGACGCGGGTGTTGCCGCCCATGTACTGATCGAACAGCGCGCGCTGTGCCAGCGTGTCCACCGAGCGGGCCGCCTGCTCGCCCAGCGTAAACGCATTGCGCAGGAACAGATCGTCGATGGCAACGCGAGCGGTGGCGATGTTGAGCATCATCACGCCGGGATACTGCGCCACGCCCAGCGTGTACTGCTCGGTCGAATAGTTCTGCGGCGTCAGGCCGCTGGTGAAATCCGTCACGCTGGCCGGGGCCATCGGCGCGGTCACGGCGGGCAGCAAGCCGGTGCGGGTCTTGGTGATCGTCTCGCCAATGCCTGCGGCAAACGGCTCGCGGTCGGCCACCATGCGGAAGCCCAGCTTCGCTTGCAGCGGCTTCTTGAACTCGCGTTCCAGATAGCCCGCCTGGATCACCGACTGAAGTGCGGCGGGAAGGTCGTTGAGTGCCATCGTGAGGCTCCATGTCAAAGAGTGCCCGCGCCTTGCGGCGTCGGTTGTTGTCCTTGCCCAAGGGACAAAAGGGCGGCGGCGTGCGCTGGGTCAGTCGTCTCCCCGGCGCACGCGCCGACCGGAGGAGATCAATTGTTGCGCCACGCCCGATTCCGCTTCGACGCTTCGTATTCTGCGTCGGTCATCTCGCTGACTTTCTTGGCGGCGGGATCCTTGGGCTTGGGCGGGTCTTTCGGGTTGCTGGTGCTGGTCGCGCCGAAGAGATGCGGCTTGGCCTTTTTCAGTTCGGCCATCAGATCGGCGGCGTTGGTCACATCGCCCGCGTCGTTGGTCTTGACCTTGCTGCGGTCCAGCAGTGCCAGAATGTCGGATGCGTCGTGTGCGCCCGCGTCCTTGGCGGCGATGCGCAAGTCCGCATTGATCGCGCGCTGCTCGGCCTTGCTCAGCGCCTCGGCCGCTTTGGTTTCAGCGGCCTTGATCGCTTCTGCCTTCGCGGCTTCCAGTTCGGCCAACTTCGCGGCCTTGTCGGCAATCGCGGCGTCACGCGCGACCGCGGCTTCCTCGGCTGCCCGCTTGTGGTTGTCGCCGTTGAGCCGGTGGCCCTTGGCTTCGTTGTTCAACTCGCTGATGCGCGCCTTGGCGTTTGCCAGTTCGGCGCTCGCCGCAGCCAGTTGCGCCGTCAGCGTGTCGATGTTGGGGGGGGGATCGTCAGCCATCTCGGCTCCTGATTGTGCCCGTCACGGGCCGTGTGCCGGATGCGCCCGGCGGCGGTGCCCATCGCGGGCTAGCCCGGCGGTGTTTCCACGGCCTTGGTCTGCGCGGCTCGCGCCGCGTCGCGCGCGTCGGCAGCAACCTCGTCCTCAATGATGCGGGCGAGTTCGTCGTCCACGGCGTCGATGCCGTAGCTGTCGGCCAGCACGCTGACCGCCGTGCGGCGGCTGATGTGGCCGGATTCGCGCAAGTCGGAGAGCGTCGATGCCTGCTCCCGCTTGTCCAACTCGGTCGGGTGGAACCACGCGGGCCAGCGCAGCGAGATCGGCAAATTGGGCGCGATCTTGCGCGCGACGCCGTCTGCGGTTTTCAGCGGGAATATCTGCGCGGCGGCAGCGACCATGCGGGCCAGTTTGAGCACGCCATTGTCGCCGTAGCTGGTGCGCAAGTCGTCGGTCAGCCAGATCAGCGATTGGTGCAGCATTTGCAAAGCGCGGCCGGATTGTGCGGCGGCCAGCTTGTCGGCGCTGCTGCGATTGCCTTGGATGCTCTCAAGCGCGACTTCGCGCAGGAAGCGCACGTATTCGATGACCGCGCTGGAAGCCGTGCCGTCGATTTCCAGCAATTTGGCATCGCCCTTTTCCGAGACGACCAGCGCATTACCGGCGCTGCGAATCATCTCGCCTTCTGCCCCTGCAGGTTCGCGGATCATCAGCAGCGGGTCGGACGAGTATTTCAGCCCCCGCCCGGCCTGCGATAGCTGGTAGTCAATCTCGATGCTGGTTTCGACAGCGGGCCGGAAGGTGCATTCGCCGTCGATGCCGTCGCCGCCCGGCATGTTCTTGATCCAGACCAGCGGCACGAACCCGAGGCCGTGGTACACGGTGTTTTGCTCGTCCAGCGCGGGCGGCGTCTTGTCCTCGTCATTGACGCGCTTCGGCATGTACCAGTTTTCGGCGCTGTCGGTCCATTCGCGCTGGAACCACCATGCCGCGTCGAGATGTTCGTCCGGGATGGTGTAGCCGCGTGCTGCCAGTTCGCGACCGAGCACCTTGTAGCGCTCCACCACCTTTTCCAGCGTGTCGGGTGCGTCGGCCTTATAGGCCGGCGTGAGGTAGTCGGTGTCCATCGCGTCGAAGAACAACCGGCTTTCCAGCACGCGCATTCGCACGGCGATTGACCCGACCGATCCGCGATAGGCGGCGTCCGACATCACCGAGGCCAATTTGGCATCGGCCAGCAGCGCGGTCAGTTGGGTGCGCTGATCGGGGTTGCCGCATTCGATGGCCGGGAAGTGCCCGTCACCGAACAGCATCGAGACGGTATCGCGCACCACGATGCGGCACAGGTTGTACCGCACCGAGGGCTTGCGTTGGCGCAGCGGCACATATTCGCCGCTGCCGTTCCGTTCGTCGTGGAATTGCTGCTTGAGCACGTCATAGAGCGTGCCTTGCAGCACGCGCCGCATGACCGCCAGCCGCCAAGCCCGCACGGGCAAGTCTTTGTCCTGCGGGACTTTCTCGGCCAGCGTGTCAAACATGGCGCGGCTTAGTAGTCCGCGCTGGCGATGACGTAGCCGGAGCCACCGCCGCCGACGACCAACGCGCCAACGCCCGCCGCCGCCGTGACCGCGCTGGTCAGGCTGATGGCGTTGATGGTGTGCGTGCCGCCAGCCGAGATTGTCGCCAAGGCGGCTGCGGCGCCCGCCGCCACCTTGAAGCTGCCGGTGGCCACAGTCAGCGTCGGAGCGGCGCGGAACTGCACCGGGGTTGCGAGGTAGTAGCTTTGCGTATTGGCGGCGGTCGTGGTGCCCGGAGCCACAAGCACGCCGTTGGCGGGCTCGGCGATGACCCAGCAGAAGCGCTGCGCCAGTTCGAGTTCCAACTGGATGTCGCGGCGCTCGGCCGGGCTGGCCGGGCTGCCCAGGCTCAGGTCGATGTCGAAGAACTGCACGTTGTCACTGGCACCCGCCGTGCCGCTCGGCGTGTAGCTGAACAGAACGCCCAACTGGACCGCGTTGGCCGGCACCAGCGGCACGGTCATCTGGAAGCGCTGCGCCGTGGTGGTCAGCGTGAACGGCGACGTTGCCAGCGTGGTGGCACCCGTCCATGCGCCGGTGGCAAGGTTCGCCGCCGTGGTATTGGCGGCGTTGCCGGTGCCGGACACGACCGATGCCGTCAGCGTGCCGCCCGAGAAGTTGGCACCCGCCAGCGCGTAGAAGCTCAGCGTCATCAACTGGCCCTGCAGGCGCACAACGTCGATGGGTTCGATCACCTGACCGAGAAAAATTGGGGCGGTGTTGGCATTGCTGGCCGTGCGACCCCATTGCAGCGTCTGGTTGAAGCCGGTCAGGCTGGTGTTGGCGACGACCGCTTGCGTGATCGAGGACGAAGCGCCGCCCACGGCGAACCAGCGATCCGCGAAATAGACCGGCGTATTGCTCGCCACGGCGCTTGCGACGCCAGCGGTGGCCAGGCCCGGGATGTTGCGCTGGAACGGGTTGACCGTCATATCGCCGCCGTCCAGCACGTCGCGGAACACCACGGCGGGCTGCGTCAGGGGCGAATAACTGGAAGCAGTGGGCGACAGCACGCCGGTGGCGCTCATGCCAATCGGCACGCCGGAATAGACCAGCGCGCCTTGCGCCAGAATGGATGTGCCGGTGATGCTGCCGATGGCGGTGAAGTTCGTGACCGACTTGTTCGGCCCCATCACGCTGGCGCTCACCGTGATGTTGTACGCCTGCGCCGCGATGGCGAGCGTGGCACCGCTGGCGAGCGCCGTGCCCGGGGCGGCCCATACCATCAGCAGGCTGCCGCCATTCAGCGAGTCGAAGATCGCCGCGTAGTTGCTGGCGGACCATGTGCCACCGGCGGTGAAGGTGACGCCAGCCGGGAACACGATCACGCCTGCCACGGCGTCATACTGCGCCGTGATGGCCTGCCGCGCGTAGCCGG
The DNA here is from genome assembly GCA_903900905.1 of uncultured Acetobacteraceae bacterium. GTDB lineage: Bacteria > Pseudomonadota > Alphaproteobacteria > Acetobacterales > Acetobacteraceae > Rhodopila. The sequence goes on along the minus strand of CAIUPC010000584.1, from coordinate 28,082 downwards.
TGCCGGTCAGTTCGGTGAACACGCCGGTGGCGGACAGCGCCGTGCCCAGCGCGAGATAGACCGTCCCCGAGGTGAGGTTTTGGAACGCCATTGGGTTTCTCCAGATGCGGGCGGTCAGCCCATGTTGGCAGGGTCAGTGATCCGCATCGCGCGGCGCTTTGGTCATGCCGCGTCTCGCGGCGGGTCGGCGGTTAGCGGCCCAGCATGGCGATGCGGGCGATGCGGGCGGCAGGCGGCGGCTCAAGGCCGATGCACAATTCGGTCAGCGCCCAGATTGCGGCGTCGGCCCGGTCAGGCGAGCGCGGGCCTTGGTAGCCAGCGGTCGAGAAGTTGCAGAGTTGTTCTTCGAGGTCCGGGAACGATTCGACGTGCGCGACTTGCTTGGTTTCATACAGCGCCGCGACCGGCTCGGCCCGCTGCACCTTGCCGCGGCTGGCGGCGATCAGCTTGACGGGTGCCGACTTGCGCACGGCGCGAATGGTGTTCTCGACCATCGCACCGCCGAAGTTGCTTTCGCAGATGATGCGGTCGCCCTTGTGCCGGTCCAGCGCGGCCAATGCGACACTGGCCCAGCCTTCCGGCGAGTAGCGGCCTGAGACATCTTCCAGCACGTAGCCGCGATTGGCGCGGTCGATGCCTGCCACCACGATGCCGATCTCGTCGCTGCGCTGATCTTCGGGGCCGCTGCACCCTGACGGGTCCACGGCCACCACAACGCGCTTGAGGTCAGGCACTTGCTCGCGCCCCACGCGGCAGGCGTCGAGGCGGTCGTACGTCCACAGCGCATTATCGACTTGCGCCAGATATTGCCCTTCCAGAAACCGCAGCCGGTCCTTCTCGGGCAACTGCTGCAACTCGGCGATCACTTCGGCCGGTAGATTGGCGAGGTTGTCGCGCGGGTTGAGCATCATCGACGCATAGTTCGACGGATCAATCAGCGGGCGGCGCGAGCGTGGTTCAACGCCGCGCTCGAACAGTTGATAGGTCCAGTGGCCGACGCTGGGCGGGTTGCAGTCGTAGTAGAACCGCAGCGGCAGGCCGGATTTTTGCGCCAGACGAGTGACCGCCTTGTTGCGCGCGTCGTAGCTGATCTGCGAGCACTCGTTGAGATACATCGTCGAGTGCTCTTGCCCAAGAATTTTCTCGGTGCGTTCCGCGTCGTCCAGCCCGCCGAACAGGATGCGGCTGCCGGTGCCGTGAACCGTGATCGACAGTTCCGACTTGTTCAGCGTGTAGCCCGCATTCGGAAAGCACAGGCGCCACATCTTGGGCCAGGTATCCATCACGACCGACTGCTTGAGATGGTCGCGCTTGAACCGGAGGATGGCGTGCGAACTGGTCTTGCGCAGCGCGCGGACGGCGATGGCCCGGCAGATCAGGAACGTCTTGCCCGACCGGCTGCCGCCGCGCAGCATGATGTGAGTGGCGTTGCTGCCCAGCAGGCGGTTTGCCTCGACCTGCCGATCCGTGAGGCTAAAGTTTGGCGTCGTCGCCGCTGATGATGATCTGGACGGGGCCGCCGTTCTCACCGACGACCTCGCTCGTTTCTCGGAACCCGCATTTGGTTTTCAGCAGGAAGATTTGCATGGTCCGGTCGCCTGCCAGCGCCTTCACGCCAGCGCGGATGCGCAACTTGGTCTGAAAGCGCGCGGTCGCCATGTCCAAATCTTCGCGGTAGTGCTTCGCCAGCGTGTGCTTGGCGATGCCGATTTCTTCGGCCACATCGTCTTGCGTCGCGCCCATGCCAATCGCGATCATGATCAACTTGCGATTGGCCTCGGTGGGCACATGCTCCGGCCGCCCTTCGCGTGCGTATTTTGCGCGCCGCTTCATCGCAGCCCCATGAACTTGTGCGTCTGCACCGACACGCGCCAGCCATGCTCGAAACAGGCCTGCACGCACAGCGCCGTGGCTGCCTTGCTCATCGACAGCGGTTGAAGCCACACAGGTATCTGCCGCACGCGGTCACTGCGATGCTCGCGCAGGAATGCCGCCAGTTTTTCAATGTCAGCGGCCTTGCCGACCGGCATCTTGATCTCGTCCGCGCGCTGGACGCTATCGGCCAGCACCGGCTTTCCGCCCGGCATGTCCAACTTCGGCGACAGCGTGACCCACGCGCTCGGGGCTGCGCGAATCGGGCTGGTGCCGCTGGTTTCGATTTGCGCCCGCGCCGACAGCCGCGCGATGCCTGCGGTTAGTTGCGTCAGGTCATGCTCGCATGGCTCGCCGCCGGTGATCACCACATGCCGCGGCTTGCGGTGGTGCATCTCGTTCAGCAAGAACGACAGGCGAACCATCGCATAACTGGCCGCGTCGCCGTCCTTGTGCAGGATTTCAACGAACGTGCGCGCTTTCTGCGGGTCGCACGCCCAGGTGTGCTTGGTATCGCACCATGGGCAACCGACTGCGCAGCCTTGCAATCGAACGAACGTGCTGGGCGTGCCGGCCCACGTCGCCTCACCCTGAATCGTGTCGAACAGTTCGTTGACCGGCAGTTCGTCGGGGTCAGGCGTCATGGCGCGGCGCTTCATACTGCGCGGAACACTTGCTGGTCTCTTGCACCGACACGGCGACGAGCCGAACGCCGGTGCCTTCGAGTGTCTGCGGCCCGACCACATCGACCACGAACCGCGCGATATTCTCGGCGGTCGGGTTGAACGGCACGGCGACGACAGACGGGTCCAGCGCGCGCAGGCCCGGCAACATCGGGTCGTGCTGCCACAGCAGCATCCGATGGTCCCACACATCCTCAAGCCAGCGGCACACGCGCTCCTTGATAACGGCGAAGTCGATTACGCGGCCAAGCGGGTCAAGTTCGGCTGCCTCGCACGTCAGATCGAACACATAGGCGTGCCCATGCAAGTGCGCGCATTTGGACTCGTGGCCGGTGACACGGTGGCCGCAGTGGATTTCGTGGCGGCGCGTGATGCGGTAGGCCATCAGTATTGCATTCCGCGAATGAGGGTCAGGAACTCGCGCCGTGCGTCGCTGTCCTGCTTGAACAGGCCGCGCATGACGCTGGTGGTCATCAGGGAGCCGTTATCCCGCACGCCTCGCCACTCGCAGCACATGTGCGAAGCCCGCACGATGACCGCCAGCGCCCGGGGCTGAACCGCCTGCTCGATGGCGTCGGCAAGCTGGTTCGCGGCTTCCTCTTGGATTTGCGGCCGCGCCATTACCCATTCCACCAAACGGTGGAATTTGCTCAGTCCTATCAGGCGCTCGCCCGGTATCACGCCCACCCATGCCTGGCCGTGGATGGGCACGAGGTGGTGCGAGCAGGCCGAGCGCACGGTGATCGGTCCGACTGCGTAGCACTGATCGACTTGGTTCACGTTCGGGAACGAGGTCAAGCGGGGCTGCGGCTGATAGCGGCCCGCGAACACTTCACGAACGAACATCCGCGCCACGCGGGCGGCTGTGTCGCGCGTATTGTGGTCGTGATCCACGTCGATGACCAAGCAGCGCAGGAGCGCCAGCAAGTGCTGTTCTGCTTCGGCCTCGATTGCGGCCACGTCGCCCGGCTCCAGCACGTTGGAAATGTTGGAGTTTGCTAGATATGGAACGCCCGCTGCTGCAAGCCGCCCAATAATCGTGTCAGCCGTTGTCACGTAGGGTGGTTCCATTTATTGCGCAAACTCGCCGGATAACGCCCGATTTTGACCGATATTCAGCGAATATCTGGCTTGCCCGGCTTTTAACTGTGGGCGAATGTCCGACTCAGCGAGGGCATGTCGCCCCGCAGTGCAGAGGATCACTCGAATGACCATCCAAACCTACGGCTCCAAGGCTTCCGCTATCCGTGGCGCTCGCCGCGCTGGCCTTGATGTCATCGCGCTGACGTTCGTGCAGGACGGCATGACTTGGACTTACGCCGCCGCCGCGCCGGTCGCTGCCGCCGAGTCCGTCGAACCCGCGCCGGTCGCCGTTGAAGCCGAGACGCCCGACCAGATGCGCGCTCGCCTCTCAGCCGAGACCGCCGCGTGGCTGGCCGACGAGGACATGACGGACTCGCAGGCGGTCGCCGTGCCCGGCGAAGCCGAACTGGCCGCGCCGCTGACATATGACGACCGCAGCGGCGACATCGTGCAGCCCGGCACGCTGGACGCCATGATCGACAGCGTGGCCGCTGATCAGGCGGTCGCCGCCAAGACGGTCGCCGACCTGACGCAAGCCGAAGCGCTCGCATTGTTCAACGAGGAGGAAGCGATGCTCAATCCCGCCCGCGCCTACCGCTGCTCGTTCACCATCGAACGCGCCGCCGATCATCTCGCGCTGAACGCGGCGCAAGACTACGCCCGGAAATTGGGCTTCTCGATCATGGTCACGTCGCCGACCGGCACGGAGATGGTCGGCACGCCGAAGGGCAAGCGCGCCAAGGCGGCCATCGTCGGCGGCAAGCCGCGCAAGGAGCCGAAGCCCGCCGCAGCCAAGGGCGAGCGCGCGCCCAAGGCGACCGGACCGAACGCCAAGACGGCCAAGATGATCGAACTGGCGTTGCGCCCCGAGGGCGTGACCCGCCCGCAGCTGGCCGCCGAAATCAGCGACAAGGCCCAGCCGTGGACGCAGATGCTCAAGGACGCTGCGGAGAAGTTCGGCTACACGTTCAGCAGCGAGCGCGAAAAGGGCGGAAACACCGTCTATCGGCTGATCGCTGCCAAATAGCACCTACTGCCCAGCAGCCCCGCCCGAGCAATTGGGCGGGGCTTTCTTTGTTTGGGAGCGGAGACATGCTCCAACGGCCCGGCCAAGGTCGCGACAGCGAGGGCAGTCCGCCCCGCGTTACATGAGGTTGCCATGACCGCTTTCGATCCCGACTTCGACCCGCCCGAACACCATCAAATCGGTCCGGGGCTTGCTGACGTGCTGCGCGACGCTGCTGCGGCCGCGGCTGCCAACGGCCCCGCGTGGCGCAACGTGATCCGCCTGCACGTCAGCCCGCGTGGCTGGTTCTGGGACATCGACTACATGCCGGAGCCGCGCCGCTGAGACTCGGCTACGCTGCTGCACCGCATCACAGGAGGATGACCATGCGCAACCAATCCGGACTATATCGCTTTGCGTTCCCGTTGTCGCGCCGCCAACCGCCGATGACGCCTGCCGAACGCCGCGACCTGCTCAAAGGTGAAAATGACGGCCCGCCGATGCCGCGTGGCACACTTTGCGTCTTCCGCCCGCTACGCGACCATCTCAAACTGTGGTCGCCGCTGCATGACCGATTCAACGCCGCGCGTTCTCGCCGCTAATTCTGCCGCGCCGCATCAGGGCCCCATCCGAGCAATCGGGTGGGGCTTTTGCATGTGTGCTGCCCGCTGCTCCGCTGAGCGCACGCAGCGTTCCCAGCGACGCAAGCCCCGACAGGCGCGGGCCGGTGCGAAGCGCGCTGTACGGCGCTGCTACGCGAAGGCAAGCCCTGGCTGCGCGCGCTGGGCGGCGTAATTGGCGGTCGCTGGCAGCGGCATCAGGCCCTCGCGCCACGCGCGAAGCACGAGCGGGTCCGGGACGCCTGCTTGCTCGAAGCCGTGCGCGCGGAGCACGCTGGCATGATCCATGCTGACCGGCGGATAGGTGCCATCGTAGGCGGTGTGGCTGTAGGCGAGCGCGTCCATGCAGCCCGGCAGCGATTGCGCCAGCCGGATGCTGTCGGCCTTGCTCATGTCGATCAGCGGCGTGTGAACCGTGAACCCCGGCCCGAAGCCCGGCTTGTCGAGGCCGAGTGCCAGCGTGATCGCGCTCTCTGCGCCCGAGACAAACGAGGCGCGGCAGTCCGGATAATTGGCATTGTCGGCCTGGCATACGCCGGTCACCAGATCCCGGATGTTGGCGCAAATCGCACGGTTGGCGGCTAGCACAAGGAACAGCAGATTGCGCATCGGCACAAATGTCCGCTCTACGCGCTCGCCGATGATCTGATCCATGCTGGCGAAGCTGTCGTAGGTTTCCAGCGCCTCGGCGGCGTTCACCAGCGGCGAGCGGCCATGCAGGATGCCCGGCACAGCGATCACTTCATGGGACGCGACGCCCGCCATCTCAGCCACCTCGCGCGCAGCGTCCAGTTCGATGCGGTGCTTCTGCCCGTAGTCGAACGTGACCGCGTGAACCTCGGCGAAGTGCTGCCGCGCCCAGAACAAGCAAGTCGTGCTGTCTTGGCCGCCTGAAAGAATCACGCAAGCATTACTCATGGCATTCTTCCAATTTAATCCGACGCATGTTTGTACGGCTGCATGGCGGGATGGCCCATGTTTTCAAGGGCAGTGCGCGCGGCTTTAATCCTCGTGATGTCCGCTTTTCCATCTGACGCGAAGAACATCCGCACGCCTACATTGCGCTCCATGTCCGCCGAACATGCGACCCAACTGCGCGTCGATGCAACTTGCGCGCAATGAAGCCCGTCCATCCCGACCCATGCGGACTGCCCGGCCAAGTGAGCGGCGTCGTATCCAAGGGTGCGCAAGGCAGTAACCGCGCCGCTGGACGGCCGCTTGCCCGCGCGAATGTCAGCGGCGGTGATGCGCTCCATGCGGCCAAATCCGCGGTAAACTTCTGCCGTTTTGTAGCGGCCCGCAGATTTCCAAGACGACGCATCTACCGAATAAGGCCGAAGATGCTTGATCCAATTCAGGTTGGTAAAACCTAGAATGTGAACCTTTCGTCCTGCAACGTGGTGCATCACAAATCGTGTCCAAGCATAGGCGGACTTATCTGCACCGGCAACGCCGCCTAGACCAACGACATCGCTCGTCTCATACAGCTTGTCCAGCGCATCAAGCGACGCGCCTCTTGTAAACACAGGCACCGGGCGGAACCCACGATCCAACATGGTCTGATAATTGCGGTCGGTGCCTGCCGGATCGCCAATTACATCCAGCGCAAAATAGCGCCACGGCTTGAACGGCAATGCACTTAGAAATTGACAGTAATCCGATACCAGCAAAGTTTTCTTCGCTTTGAATGCCGTAAAGGCACCGCTATCTATAAGAACTCTGGCATTTTCTCCTAGTTCAATAATGCTGCGCTGGGCTTCCGCGTTGCAGTAAGGCCATGCCACCAAGACATTGGTTTTCGGCGGCTGTTTGCTATTCAACGGTGACGCCGTCCAGGCTAAGTGCGTCCACTGCCGCCTTGACCGCTTCCGACACAATGCCAGCGACGCTCTGAAAGCATTTCACCTTGATCGTCGCCAGCATTGCGGCATTTTCTGCCGGGGTTTTGTTGATGGCATCCATGTTCGGTGCCCAGCCGTTCAGCACATGTTCAAGTTCGGCGGCGTCAAAGCCCATAACGTCGAGGTTATATTCCTCGAGTTTCAAGTCTTCGATCTCGGCGGCCAGCAGCGCCTCGTCCCATCCGGCGCTCAACGGCAGCCGGTTGTCGGCAATGCGGAGCGCCTTGCGCTGCGCGTCACTCAGGCCGCGCAGGACGATGACCGGCACGGTCGCCATCTCAAGCAGATGAGCCGCGGCCAGTCGCCCATGCCCGGCTATCAGGTCGCCCGCTTCGCCGATCAGCAGCGGATTGGTGAAGCCGAACTCTTTGATTGACGCCGCGATCTGCGCCACCTGTGCGGCGCTGTGCGTGCGTGCGTTGCGCTCATACGGGGCGAGTGTGGCGAGCGCGCGGTATTCGATGCTCAACCCGGCAGTTGCGGGCGGCGTCGCTGGTGCTGGTGCCTTGCGTCGCGCTGCCATTTTGCTGCCAAAAAAGAGGCCGCCAAGCGGTGACGCCGGGCGGCCAGTCGAGGGAGGAAACGTCCAAGGAGCAGACCCCGAGCGCACTGGTGACGCCCCGAACCAGCATGGCGAAATTCATGCCTACGAGATTTGGCGCGGTCAAGCGAAATCGTCGCACACATCGCACAGTGTCAGGCGGCGGGAGCCTCGCCCGTGCGCGGCGGCTCGTCGCTGCCGTTCTGCCAGCCCTCGGGCAGCGGGTGGAGCCGCAGCGGCGTGGCGGCCGATTCGAGCCACGCCAGCAGTTCGGGCGGCACCGCCGCGCTGCCTCGGGCCATCTTGCGGATGGTGGGATCGGGCGTGAACAGCCGCCACGCCAGATAGCGTTGCGACCAGCCCAGCACGTCGAGTGCAGCGCGGAGGCGGCTGGCGTCGCTGGTGGGATCGTGTCCGGACATGAGGCGCACGATGCCCGGCCCGGCCCGCGCGGGCAAGCGTGCGGTCACGGCAGCGGGCCTTTCAGCGGCGCCCAGGCTTGCACTTGCGCTGCCTTGGCGGCGTCGTACGTGGGAAACAGACCGGGCAGCGCGGTAGCGTCAGGCAGGCAGGCGAGATAGCCCGCCGTGAGCCTGAACACTTCCCAGCCGACCGCGCCGAGCGGCGACACAAGCACCGACGTTCGATCCGTGTTGTTGTGCGGGTGCCGGTCTAGCGGCAGCGGGGCGAGCGCCGCCGCGCAATCGGGATCGTTGAACACGACGGCCATGCAGCCCATGCAATCGCCGCCGCAGTCGATGGAGGCGGTCGGGTGCGGCTGATTGAGTCGCTGGCCGCACGTCCTGCAATGCGGCGTCATGGAAGCCCCGCTACAGTTTCGGCAATGACACCCTCAAGGCCCGCCAGCGCCTCGCGCGCTCGGTTCATGCCTTCGGTGTTCCGGTAGGCGCTTAACGTCACCGAGGCCATGCCGGGGTTGTCGATCTGGCTGACCATGAACGCCAGCGCGGCGGCCAGCGCGGGCAGCTTCGCGATGGCGGCGGCGTCTTCGGTGAAGTTGCACCGCGCAACTTGGATGCTTCTGGCGTCGAATACGCGCGTGCCGTCCGCGCGCCACTGGTTGTGCGTGCTCATGCTGCCTCCGCGCGACGTGTGACGTGATCGACCGCCGCTTCCAGCGACACGAACATCTGCCGGGTGGTGGGCATTCCGTTGCGTATGGCCGAGGTCCGCCAGCCGCCGTCCTCGCGGCAGATTGCGCCGATTTGCTGCTGGCCGTCATAGACCCACAGCGCCGTCTCATGGACGGTGGCGTGGCGGCAGCGTTCGGCGGTGAACCTGCCGCGCGGAAGCCATGTGCGCGCTTCGGCTAGGTCGGCGTCCATCTCCGCTTCGGTCATGGCGCGCCTCCTGTGACTTTCGCGATGGCAGCGCGCGCTTCGCGCTCCGCTGCCTCGTAAGAGGCGCGGCACATAGTGCTGCGTCCCGTCTCTGCGTCCCGGCACTCCAACAGCAAGGTCAGCGCCTCCAACAGATCCGGCGCGGCGACGATCAGGCGGACGTTGGCCTCAGATGTCGCCCAATCCTCCGCATTCACCGGCCCGTGCCCGCTGGTGCGTAAGAACAACGACGCGCACACGTCGCCTATTTCGTTGCCCGATGCATCGTTGAATTGCCAAAACGAGCCGTTGCGAACTGCGGCCCACGGCCCCGGAGTGTGCCCTACGACGGCGGGCATATTTTTCTGCATGTTGTCGCGAGGCCGGTTGCCCGGCCCCGCCTCCTGCGTTGGGGTTGAAGTTAAGCGGCAACGGCCAGCAAGTCGCGGGCAATGCCTTCCATGTCGAGGCGCGCATCCTGATGCTTCTGATCGCGCGCAACGGCAGTGATGCCCTGCACGAAGTCAAAAATGGACGCGGGCGGGTGGCCTTCTTCGTTCAGCACGGCGTCGATGACCGCTTGCGTGTCGGTCCTCGAGAACTTGCGCTTGCGCAGGAAGTCCTTGCGCTCGTCGTCATCGTTCGCCACGATCCGGTCACGCGCGGCGGTGATCGTATTGACGAACGGCAGCGGCGACGATTCGGCGTAGGTGAGCAGCGCAGGCGCGGCTTCGGCGGCAAAGCGGTCAGCGGCGTATTTGCTGTGCCGGATGGTCATCTCCGAGAAATCCTCGACGCCCCACAGGTTGCGGTTCTGGCAGATGGCGCGGAGGTAGAATGTGGCGATGCCCAGCGTCTTGGCGCCGACTTCCGAGTTCCAGCAGTAGAAGCCCCGGAAGAACAGATCGGGGTCGCCGTTCGGCAGGCGGCCCGCCTCAATCGGGTTGAGGTCATCGACGAGGAACAAGAACACATCGCGGTCGCTGGCGTAGAGCGTGGTCGATTCGCGCGTGACCGGCGCGTTGGGGTTGTAGATGTTGGTGCCCCAGTCCAGCACGCCGGGGATTTTCCAGCGCGTGTCGCCGGTGCCGTTGCCCGCGATCTTCTGCACCGCGCCCACAAGCTCGTGGTCATAGATGCGCCCGTAGTCGGGGCCGGTCACGGCGCGCAACTCGCTGGTGCCGTCATCGTGCTCCAGCGTCTTGAGCAATTCGCCGCGGTGGTTGAGCAACCCATGCTGCAGGTTGATGGCCGCAATCGGCGCGGGCAGGTTGCGCAGATAGGACGCCGGCGCGCTGACCTGCGAGCAAAGCTGCCCGAAGGACCAGTGAGTCGGGGCCAGTTCGACATCGCGGCCCGGGGCGGACAGCATCAGGCGAGTGTTGTCGCCGCGCGTGGCGCTGACCCGCAGCGCCTTGGTCTCGACGGTGCGCGTGGTGCAACGCTCGGCGCGGCTGCTGACCGACGCCATCAGGTCGTCCAGCGACATGAAGCGCTGATCGGCGGGGCGGTTGTACCACTCGCTCGACACGCGGCCATTGTGGCCGCCCTTGCGGGGATCGACCTTGTAGCCGGTCGCGGTGGCGGGAGAAATCGCGTTCATACGGTGGGCTCCTGATAATACCGGGGCGGGATGCCCTCGGCCCTGTGCGGTCTGGCGCAGGCTGAGCCGGGCGGTCGGAACCGCCTGGCTAGGTCCGCGTCAGGCGAGGCTGCGCGCCCAACTCATGGCGCAGCGGTTGGCACTGCGAGCGCGGCGGACGTGAAATTGAGCCGAGGCCGTGTCACCCCGCAGCGCGAGCAATCGAGCGCGGCTGAGGTGGCTGTCACGCTGGCGGCGCAGCAGCAGCAGCTCGCCCACGATCACGTCGCAGTCAAAACCGGCCAGGTCGGCCATGCGGCAGGCAACGCCGAATGCGCCGGGCCGGGCGGTCCAGAGCCGCAACTTGTGATGGCGGTTGTCGTCGTGCCGGTCGCGAGCTTCGGACATGCTGCAACGGTCGCGCTCGGCGCGGTCGGCGGCGTCGTACTGGGTGCTGAGGTAGGACATCGGGGTTGACCTCGTTCCGGCGGGGCGACGTGCCCTCGCTTGATCACGACGTTATGCGGGGTCAGCGGGGCGTGCAAGCGGTTTTTTCGCACGTTTCGCACATTTTCGATTGCCCGCGTCCTGCGTGCGCGTATTGTGTCGATGCGCAAGGGCATTCCGCCCGGCGCTACGAGGGGAAAACCCGATGACCACCCTGACCGGAGCCGACTTCGTTGAGACTGCGGCATTTATTGCCGAGACGATTGCGCACATCCGCAAGCTGATGTCCCAGCGGCGGCACGAAGCGGCCTGCCGCTCCGCGTTGGGCCTCAAGTGCCTTTGCAACACCATTGCCCGCGCGCAGGCCGTCCACGGCTTCGATGCGTCCATTTTGCTCGGGCAAGAGATTGCCGCCGCCGAGAGTGTTTGCGCCGAATTGGAGGCCTGAGATGAACCCCGCACTCTGCGACTACACGATTGCCGAACTTCGCAAGCTGGACGTGCATGAAGCCGACCGCCGCTTGTGCGCGATGCCGTCTTGGCAACTGTGCGCGCTGGGCGACCGGCTTGGCCTGCGATTGCCCGCCATCGGTGGCGACAAGCCCGCCGTGATCGGCGTGGCCCTGCGCGCCAAGCCGGTGACGCCATGACCGCTGAATTGCTACTCGAACTGGAATGCTCGGTGCTGTGCGGCTTCAAGCAGCGCGATGTCGAGTTCTCGGCGCACGATGTGACGGCGGCGCTTTGCCAAATGTCCGGCCTCACACGGTCTGCAATTATCGCGCTGATCGGCCCGCTGGACGACGAAACGCTGGGCTGACTACCGGCGATTTCTAGCGGGCAAAAACTGGCGCGCTCAGTCACTCAGCCGAGCGCGCTTTTTGTTCGTTTTCGTCTGCAATCCCGTTGCGCCCGCGCGGGTTATAGTGCTCGGCCAGCCGCTCCAACGAAGCGAACAGCAGCCCGGTGGCGGTTTGCTCGTGCATGTCGTGCCGCACGGCATAGGCACGCACGCTGCGGTTTTCCGGCGACGGGATGCCCAGCACGACGTGAGCGAGTATCCTGAACCCGGTCACGCCGACTGCGGCCTGTGCAGCGCGGGCGCTGGACAGGTGGGCGAGCCGGGCTTCCTCGGGATATTGCGCCGCCTGGAAGCCACCGCTTGCACCGCTGCCGAACGCCTTGCCGCCGCCCGGCTTTGCGCCAAGCACGCCGCACTCCCAATCGTCCAGCAGTTTGCCCGCGGCCTTGATGTGCCGGTCGGTGATCAGCTTGCCGCGCTGCATCATCGCCACCAGCGGATCGGCGGCACGGCTGGCGCTGACGCGGCGCGCTTCGCGGCGCTGCGGATTGGTGTCGTGCGGATCGGCCCACTCGGCCTGCGCTGTGGTGGCATCGCGCAGCAGTGCGCCATCGGCGGCGTAGATCGGCACGCGGCGGATGGCGGGGCCGAGATCGACGGCTTCGGTGAGCGGCGGGGCGTGCGTGGCTTTGCGCTGCTTCATGGCTTGAGCCTCGGCCCGAGGTGGCGGAATGACTGCCTGCGTGCCTGGCTGGCGGCGTTGCGCTCGGCCACCATCTGCTTGGCCTTGGCGTAGCAGGCGGCGCGATCCGGCCCGGCTGGGAAGTTGTCGCCGCGCTCGTACCAGTAGGCGATCTGCTCGACGAGCGGGCGGGCTTCGAGGTTGTCGGGCACGGGCGGAGGTGGAGTGCGCGCCATGATTAGTTCGCCTTCGCCGGCCGCGTGTGCCCGGCTTCGGCCAGCGCGAACGGCATGAAGCCTGCCTTGACGCGCAGCGCGTTGATGGTTTCGAGGTCGCTGTCCACGGCCATGCCGCGTGATGCGGCCCAGTTTTCAATCTCGGGCCAGTTCGCTTTCTGGCATCGCGGGTACCTGCCGGGCATGGGGCGTGCGGCGTCAGGCGTGGCCGCTGGAGGCGGTGCAACGGGCGGGCTGCTGTCACCTTGCGGGGCGGGTGCGTCTGCGCCGCCTGTGGTGGGCGGTGGCGGCTGGAACGGGTCGGTTTGCGCGTGGCCGCGTGGCAGGCCGAGTTCATCGACCCATGCTTGCAGCAGGTTTGCGCCGTAATCACCGGGCGGCCACGGTGGGCCTTCCAAGTTGTTCAACTGAAAAATGATGGCTCGCGGGGCGTGCCTTTTGCTCCAATACGTCCGCAGCGTCGCTTCGCGCGCTGGCGTGCGCAAGGACGTGTCCAGCACAAGCGGTGGCCCGGGAACGCGGATCATGACCGGCGCGGCGCCTTGCGACTCGAGTGCGGCCAGCCTGCCGTCGATGGCGCGCAGCATGTCGGCCAGCATTGCGATGCCTTCAGCCACGCTGGTCAGCAGTTGCACCGCCGGTGCCAGCGCGGCGCTGAATGTCGCGAGGTCGGTCTGCTCGATTCGGATTACGGTTTCAGGCATCGGGCGTCTCCGGGTGGTTGCGGATGGCGGCGCTACGGTTCGATCTGCAGGTGTGCGATGCCGTATTCCAGCGCCCGGCCCGTGGCCCATGACAGGCCGAGAATGGACGACCACAGCAGCGCCAGCACGACGACTGCGGCGATGGCGACAACCCACCACCGGAGGCTGACGGGCGGGATCGGCGGCAGGTCGGGTTGCGGCGGCGGCGAGAATGCGAGCGGCGTCATGGGGCGGCCTCGGGTTGCAGGTTGCGGGATTACGCGGCGCGGCTGGCGGCGGACTGGCGGATGGTCTTGTCGAAGGCGCTCAGCCATGTCGGCGGCTGGTAGCCGGGCAGTGACGCCATGTGCCGGATGACCGGCAGGATCACCGCGTGCAGGTCGATGCCGTCACGCATCCAGCGGATGAGGGGCGACCAGTCGGTGCGGTGGTGCGGGTTGTGGTAGCGCGCGGCCTGACAGACCGCCTCGACGGCGAACGGGATTTGGTATCGCCCGGCGCAGGGTATCTCCGGTTCGATGGGCGACGGCTTTTCCCAACTGGTGGCGAAAGGCCGCCATGCTTTCAGCCCGGCGGACCGTGGCGGCATGAAACGCATGTCGATCAGCGGCTCGTGCTTGCGCGGTTCGGGCGCTGCGTCGGGTGGCGGCTCGTCTTTCGCTTGCGAAAGCGCCGTTACGTTCACGTCCGCGCACGCGGCATCTGGTACTAACGAGGTACTAGAAGACTCTTCTCTTTCTTTCTTTCTGAGTACGCGCCCGCGATGCTGGCTTTTTTCGTCCAAAAAAAGCCCGTTTTTTGCAAGCCCTTTTTCGGCTACATCGTTGATTTCGTGCGTTTCTGTCGGATTTTCAGCGAGATTAAGCGCGTTTTTTCCCGACTTAATCTCGTCTTGTTCTCGCGTTTTTCCCCAGATAAATTTCCCGGAGGGGGCCGGGCGAGCGATTTCGGGCGATTCCGGGGCTTGTTCGACCAAACGAAGCCCTTTTTCCGCTACTTCGTTGTGATCTTTGATATTTTCCGAATTTTCGCGTTTTTTTTCCGCGCCTTTGTGCCCGTTGGCTTGGAACGCCTCGGCCTCGCGGGCTTCCGCTCGAATCTGCCGTTCGCTGCGCGGGTTACTGAGGCGGCCCGTGTCCGTGAGCACCAGTTTGCCGAGGTCGATCAGGCGTTGGCGAAGCTGATTCCATCGCCGCGTCGAGCAACCGCACCTGCGAGCGATATACTGCGGGTCATCCTCAATCGGACCGCCGCGCATGTAGATGAGGTCGAGGACGGTGTTGTACGCCCCCTTCTCCTCGCAGGATAAGTCCTGCATCCCGTTCAGCGCATCGGCGGGGTATCGCTTATACCAGGCGCGCTGTGATCGTGTTGCTGGCGGTGGTTGTGTGTCCATGTCAGGACCAATCCTCGAACATGACGGTTTCGGGTTTGAAGCGGAGCAGGACAGTCTGATTGCGACCGCCGCGAATTTTCTCAAAGATGACCTCGCCCCGGCCCTCGGCATTCGCCTTGGCTTCGTCATGCGCCCGGCAGCGCGCTTGGTATTGCGCGTCGCCTTCGCCGGGGTTCTTCTGCGGGTCTTTTTCGAGGTAGTAGGAAGGCCGAAAGACGAACGCGATGTTATCGGCGTCTTGTTCAAGATTTCCGCTGCCGCGCAGGTCGGCCATTTGCGGCCGCTTGTCCTCGCGCTTCTCGACTTCGCGGGAGAGTTGCGCCAGCGCCAGAACGTGGCAGTTGAGGTGCTTGGCGAGTTCCTTCGCCTGCGCGCTGATGTCGCCCAGCGCCATGACCATCCCGGCTGATTTGAGGATGCCCGGATCGGGCCGGACGATGTGCAGATGGTCGATCATCACCAGCGACAGGCCGCCGAACTTGCGGCTGGCCTCGCGTGCCCGGGCCCTGATTTGCGTGATCGACAGGCCGCCCGCGTCGTCAATCAGGATGGGCAAGTCGGCCAGTTCGGCGCGGGCCAGATCAAGCTGATAACGCCAATCGCCATGCCGCCCGTCGCGCAGGCGCAGCGCATCGACCGCGCTGTAGGCCGACAGGATTCGCTGCCCAAGTGATTCGGCGCTCATTTCCAGCGATGCGACGAACACGCCGCCAAGCGCCTTGTCGGCCCGGGCCTGCATCGCTGCGGCCACCGCCATCTGCATCCCGAGTGCCGACTTGCCCATGCCGGGCCTGCCCGCCAGCAGCGTCACCGCCTGCCGCTGCATTCCGCCGATGGCCTTGTCGATCTTGGCGAAGCCGGTCTGCAGGCCGGTCACGCCCTCGGATTGCTTTGCCCGGTCGGCTGCGGCCAGAGCGGCGTCGAGTGCCTGATCCATTGTGACCATCGGCCGGTCGCTACCGCGTTCCACCAGCGCGGACAGTTTGGCCTCGATCTGCGTCTGGATGCTGGCGGCGTCGTCCAAGCCCGGCGCGAAGGCGTTGTTGACCAACTGCTCGCCAATTTCGATCATCTCGCGGCGGTGCCAAGCATCGCGGATTGCCCGCGCGTAGTCCGTCACGTTGATGATGCCCACCATCGCGGTCAGCAGTTGCGCGAGGTAGGCGGTGCCGCCCGCATCGTCCAGCAGGCCGGTTGCCTCGAAGTCACGCCGGAGCGTTATGGCGTCGGCCACTTTGCCCGCGCCCACCCGGCGCGCTATCGCGTCATAGACGCGACCATGAATCGGATCGGCAAAATGCTCGGGCAGCAGGAACCCGGCCACACGGTCGAAAGCCTTGTTGTTCGCCATGAGTGCGCCGAGCAGCGCTTGTTCGGCGGGCACGTTGGCAGGCGGCAGGCGTTGCGATAGGCCGAGCAATCCTTCACCCATAGAGTTTCACCAGTTCCGCAAGGACGTTGATGGTTGCCCGAATTTCGTCATTGACCGCCTGCGGGTCGGGATGCGTCGCAAGCCACCGAAGCAGCGCGGCATTCATGTCGCGGCGCTTGGCGAAGAACTCGATGTGCGGCGCGGTCGGCGCGGTGCGCGCGACATGCGGGCCGAGGAACGGGATGATCTGTGCGCTCATGGCTGCACCCGCCCGCGCATCATCACGGCGAACCGCCAGAGCACCCACGCATCGGCTGCGTCGTGCGTCGATGGCGTCAGCCCGGCAGCGCGGCACGCTGCAACGGCGTCGTCCTTGGTGGCGTTGCCCCGGCCCAGCACATGCTTGCGGGCCTGATTGACGTTGCCCTCGGTGCAGCGGATGGCCTTGCGCACGCCGAACATCTCGCAGGCGGCGGCCAGACCGAGCGCGATGCGCCCGGCCTGAATGCCGCTGTGCTGTCCGCGTGGCAGCGGCGCCTCGAACACGATCAGATCGGGCCGGAAGGTCTGACTGGAATCGTCCAGCCAATCGACCAGCGCGCAGCATCGCTCACCGACGCTGCCGCCCGGCGCGAGTTGCACTGAGTCGAGCCAAGGCCGCTGCCCCGGCTCGCCCCAGCACCATCCTGTTGTGCTGGCGAGGTCCAGCGCGAGGATGGACTTGTAGGTCACAGGCCCGCCCGGTTTTCCGCGCCGGTCTTGCGGCGGCCGGTCTGCACTTTGGCGATCTTCGGCTTGTCATCCTTGGGCTTCGCCTCGCCGGCGCCGGGCTTCTCGTCGTCATCGCCTGCCGCGGCCATCTTGGCGACGAGCGCGGCCTGGCCGTTGTGCCAGCCCTGCCGCCAACGGTCGAAAACCGGCGTGCCCGCCTGATGCGGGTTCGTGTCGATGGCGTCGCCAGCATAGCCAGCGCGGTAGCCCGCATCGTCGGCCTGAAATTCCAGATGCTCGCCGCGCGCCTTGTCGTTCGGGTGCTGGTCGTCGGTTGCCCCGAACAGGTCAGCCTGTGCGCCGATCTGCATGTCCGCCCAATGCGAGTAACGGACGAGGTTGCGCAGACGCATTTCAGCGTCCTCGGGCTCAAGGTTCGCCAAGCGCTGCATCAGCGCCAGCGCGTCCAGATCGACGCCCGCGCCCTTCGCTCGCTTGAGGATCGCGCGCTTGCGGCCGGTCGCTGCTTCGATTTCACGCTGCGCGGTGGCGATCTCGCGGTACAGCCCGAGAAACGTGTTGGGCGTCAGATTGGACGTGACAGGTGGTGCGAGTTTTTCTGCCATTGGGTAGTCCTTCGCGCCCGGTCGAAATGCGATGCCGGGGCGCGCGGCATCACAAGAAAAGTTACGAACCGATGCTGTCCGCTTGCGCTATGTTGGCGGCGGCGGGGTTCGACGAACGGGTGCGCGCAAGCTGCGCCTCAAGGCGGGCGACCTTTGCTTTCAGCACCAACACGTCGTCTTCGGGATCGTCGTCGCGGAAGAAATCTCGCGGCTCAAGCGCGAGCCCTTGCTCGGTCGCTAGTGCGAGCAACTGACGCTGGCGGCGGGCCGGGATCGAACCCTTGCGCCGCCACGTATAGACCGTGGACTCGGGTAGCCCGAGCAACCGGGCAGTGGGACGGGGGCCGCCGAACGCGGCGAGCACGCGGGATACGTATGATGACATGGTGTGCGAAATTTACGCGACGTTCGCACGTCAAGGCAAGCGAAATGTGGCAACTACTTTAATGCGGAAATTTCGCACATGTTCAGCGCACGGTGTCAGGTAGGCGAAGCAGCGATGACAGATTCAGTTTCCGCGCAACTCAAGTTGCTGCGACAGCGGGCGGGTTGGTCAATCCGTGGCATCGCGGATGCAATGAACGTGCCTTTTTCGACCTACAATTCTTATGAGCGGTCGAACTATAAGCAACCATGGCTGCCAATGAAGTTCGTCCGCGATCTTCTCCCGGCGCTGGTGGGGCGCGGCAATCCGCCTATTCAGGATCGCGAGGTTTTGGCATTGGCAGGCGCGCCAGCTAGTGACAGTATGACCAGTCTGGTCAGCGCGTCATTTGGCGGAGCCTCGAATGTGCGATCTGCTGCATTGCCCGTCTCGTTCGCGTCGTTGCACCTGGTCCGGGATTTACCGGTCTATCACGCCACGCCGGCCCAGCGGGGTTTCTCGATGAGCCTCGCGCAGGCCACCGGCCAGTTCACAGCGCGCCCGCCCGCGCTGGACGGGTCGCAGACGGCGTTCGCCTTTTATGCGACGGACGACAGCATGGCCCCGTGGCGGCGGCCCGGCGAGCTGGTGATGGTGCAGCCCGCCCGCCAAGCTGCGCCCGGCTGTCACGTCATCGTTCGGCTGCGGTCGGCAAACGTCTGGCTTCTCAGGCTGTTGGTCGGCCGCACCGCCGAGGCGCTGACGCTGAGCCAATACCGGCCCGACGCTACAGAGCAATTTCCGAGCGATGATGTCGCAGAAGTATTGCGCGTGATCGAGTGGCCCGAGGCGCTGGGCTTCCAATAACACTGGCACGGAAGTTGCGGGGGGGGTAGCGTCCCAAGCCTTCCGCGCGCCGGTCTGATTGCTGTTCACAATTGCATTATATGATCGCACAATGTGCGAAATTTTCGCTTGTCATTGCGTCGCAAGCGTGCGTAATGTCAGCACATGCACGACATCGCACAGCGCATCCGCGCCGAAAATCGCGACTTGCTCGCCGCAGCATGTGCGGTGGACCCGGCCAATGAACGGCTGAAATCCCGCCTGCGGCTGATCGCCCTGCAACTCGAGGTCATCGCCAGCGAGGCCGAAGTCCTGACGATGGCCGACCCGGCGCTGGCGCGGGAGCCGGAAATGTATGCGGGCATCGGCTTGTGACCGAAACCCCGCGCCGCGTCGATCAGCCTGCACCCGGCTTCTTCCTGCTGCGGCTGGTGCGCGGTGGTCCGCATGTGCCCGCCGCCATCATGTTCGACGGCCTGCAGTGGCAGGCCGTGATCAACGGCGAGCCGCGCGAGGCGCACGCAGATCCCGCGTTCGCGCCTGACGTGTTCCGCATCTGGCACGGCGGGCGAACCTGCACCGAAACCGAATACCGCTACCGCCTGCAATTGCAGGCTTGGGCGGCCAAGCACGCCCCCGCGCATCCGGCAGCGCGTCCGCGTGATCGCATCGACCTGCCGAATCTTCCTCCCGTCATCTGACCCAACCGAGAAAGCACCTGCATGAACGCGCTCACGTCCACCGCCTCGCCCGCTATTGGGCACAACAGTTCGGCCCAGCCGCCGCTGATCGTCATCGACCTGGACAAACTGCACACCGGCCTGTCCGAGCGGTACGCTAACCATCTGAACCTCGTCGGGCAGCACATTGCCGCACAGGCCCGGTTCGCCGAAGCGACCGCCACCGGCGTTGCCGACGACGATGCGGCGGCCCGCTACGCCGATTGGGCGAAGCAGCTTTCCAGCCTCAGCCAGCGCATCGACGCGGCACGCACCGCCGAGAAAGACGCGCCGCTGGCCGCTGGCCGGGCCGTCGATGCGTTCTTCAAGGGCATGACCGACCAGTTGGCCGACATCCGCGCCGGTGCGCTCAAGGTGCTGACGCGCCACGCCGAGGACAAGGAACGCCGCCGCCGCGAGGAAATGGCCGCCGAAGCGCAGCGCAAGGCCGACGAAGCGGTGCGGCTGGCGGCACAAGCCGAGGTCAACAATAGCCCGGCGCTGCTGAACCGCGCGGTGGCCGCCGAACAGGAATCGGAAAACCTGCTGGCCGCGGCGCAGGCAACGCCTGCCGCTGCACTGTCCCGCACGCGCGGCGATCTGGGCGGCGTGTCGTCGCTGCGCACCACGTACACGTTCGAGGTCGAGGACATCAGCAAAGTGCCGCCCAGCTATCTGCTGGTAAACGAGCAGATGGTCCGCGCCGCGATCCGCACCGCCCCGAAGAAGGCGGGCGTGCCGCAGATCACGATACCGGGCATCCGGGTCGTGGCCGAGCGGAAGGCGGTGGTGGCATGAGCGGTTTTGGCAACGCGCCGACACGAGCGCGCACCCAAACACTGGAAGCCGTACGCAACGCCAGCGGCAGCTTCGACGTGGACGCTTGGCACGTTATGGACGAGCGCGACAATGCCCTGATCGCGCAGGAAATCATCCACGGCAGCGGCAGCAGCAAGTTCGTCTATTCGTTCAAGGTGAGCGGCACCGAAGTCACCGGCATTAGCGTGATCGGTGCGCGCCATCTGGCCTCGCATTATGGCGGCATCAAGCATCGCCTGCTGGCGAGCGTGACGAAAATCGGCGCGCTGTTCACGTTCACCAGCTACCCGGCTGACGGCGTGCCGATGAATGTCGATGTGAAGTTGATCGACGCGCTCAAGGCCGAGGACGACTACTACGAAGTCCTTGTCGAAGTGACGGACATCAAGACGGGCAACACGCTGCAAGTCCGCAAGCGCGAGTCGGCGCTGGAATCGCGGCGCGACGGGTCAAAATTTGCCCGGCCGCATTACAGCGTGATTGCCGAGGCGAAGGCGTACCGCAACGCGGTGCTGGCGATTATTGACCAAGCCGTGCAACTCGAGTGGAAGCACAAGATGCTGGCACTCGGCAAAGACGATGTGATCACCGACTCCGTGTTGGAGGAAAAGCGGTCGCAAGTGCTGCGGTTCGCTGCATCGAAGTCGGTGCCCATTGATCGCCGCCTCGTCGAAGCGCTGACGCTGGACCAGATCAGCGGGCTGGGCGACGCAACGCGGGCCGGTGGCGAAGCCGAATTCCGCCGTGCTGCGGAATCGCTGCGCGTGATGATGCCCAACGGCATTGTGGAGCAGAACCCGCCCCGCCTCGCTGCCGAACAAGCCGCACGCGCCATGCAGGCGGCCGCACAGCCCGCCGCTCAGGCCCCCGCTGCTACCGCACCGGACGTGCGGCCCGAGGCTGAGACGCACGCCGCCGCGCCTGCCCAGCCCCATGCGCCGCGCGAGCCCGACCCCGGCCCATACGAGGCATACCTGGTGGACGAGTTCGGGGAATTGGCGGAGGGCAACAGCCATTTCCGCGACCCCGCCGTGTATCTGCGTGCGCTGTCCAACATGGCGCTGACCAGCCGCAACGTGCCCGCCTTGATGGAGAACAACGCCGATGAAATCGACGCGGCACGGCGAGCGAACCCGAAAGCGGGAGAGGCGTTCGATGCCGACGTTGCGGCGCTGGTGGGCGCACCCGCCGCACAGCAAGCGAAAGCGCCCGCACCGCTGACGGTGCCCACCAAGGGCGGCAAGCCCGATCTGGGCGGCTATCTGGCGCTGGTGGCGGACCATCTGGCCGCAATCAACACGGCAGACGATCTGGCCGCGTGGTCCAACCTCAACGCGGGCGTCATCGGAACGCTGCCCAGCGTGACCCGCAAGGCCTCGCAGAAGGCCATCGCGGATCGTGGCGATGCGCTGGGAGCCTCTCGGCAGCATGTGGCGGCACAACCGGCCAGCGCCCCGCCTGCGCAGCCTGACGACGCGCCCCAGCCCGCCGAGGATCTAGGCGAGCACGGCCCGGCGTTCCTGCGCCTGATGCAGCGCGTGAATGCCTGCGGCAACGCGGATCACCTGACCGCGCTCGGCAACGAGACGGAGTTCAACGCCGAAATGGCGCTGCTGCCCGTGACGCTGAAAACCCGCCTGCGCAACCACGCCTCGGCGCTGCGCGCCGAGTTCAACCAGCGGGGCGCATAACGATGACTGACACAACGATGCGCGAGGCGTTCATCGCAGCGGGCTACAAAGCATCGGTGGACACGCTACGCCAGATTGCTATCGACGCACTGGCGCGTCACCCGGCGCGCACAGAAGCGGCCAACGTGGTGTGGGCGGCGGTGGAAACCGATGCGGCGCTGCTGCGCGCGTTGTTTCAGCATTACCGATACACTGCGCTGGATAGGTTGCTGACCGAGGCAGCGGCGACGTTGCAGCGGGAAGCGGGAAGGGGCCAGAGGCTGGCTGCCAATACTGGCCAGAAGCAGGCTGCCCCTTCCCAAAATTCCGAGCGTGCGGCCGATGACCGGGTGCCCGGCAAGGCCGCTACGCCTATGCCGCACGCCTCGGACGACGGAGGGGGCCAACAAAACGCTGCCGACACTGGCCAATGTGCATATGCCCCCTCCGTCAAACCTGTAGCCGTCACGGCGCATTCCCGCGCGCTGCCGGGCGGTGCTGCCAAAGGCACTGCGGGCATGGCCGCCGTTGGTGCCGTTGCTGCCAAGTCGCTGCTGGACACGTTCAAGGCGAACGGAATGCCGATTGGCGACCTGACATCGGCGGAAGCGAATGCGTGGGCGGACAGCCACGCACGAGACGTTCGTTTTGTCCGCCTGCTGACCGCGAACCTGCCGCCGCACCTACCGATCCGAACATACCGCACGGGCGAAGAAGCGGCGCGGCTGTACGAACAGGCGAAGGAGAACGGCGATGTTTGAGATTGGGGCCGAGCACCCAATGCCGGTTAATCCGGCCATTGAAGCGATGCCCCAAGGCGATGGAGGCCACGGAAGGGGTGCGCGCAAGCGCCGCACAGCGAGTGCTTCCATCGCCACCAATTCCGAGACGGGGGCCGTTGATATGCTGCCACAGAGCGCGGCCAATCAAGAAATGCCCCCCGGCGGTCAGGTCCACGGACTAGTTGCTCGTTCGAGCCACAATGCACATGACCTAGCCGCCATCATTGCCGAGATGCGCGAACTGCAATCGCAGCGGCGCTTCTGCATCAAATCCCAAAGCCGGTGCGACCGATCCATTGAGTCGTTCATTGCGCGCGGTCTGGGGTTCAACGCCGAGCAAGATGAAAAACAGCGCAAGGCGGCATTCGCCGAAGCGCAACGCATCCGCCGCGAGGTGGAGAAGGGCGGCATCGGCCGTGAGGATCATGCTGGCAACAGACAAGGGCAACATGCCGATGCCGCCCCGCTAATTCTGCTGTCCGCGCAAGCCCGCCAATCGTGGGACGCGCACCGCACGCAAACCGAAAAGCGCATGGAAGTGCTGGCGAAGTCGCTGCCCGTCTGGGCGTGGGCATCGGGCGTGCGCGGCCTCGGCCCGAAGGGCGTTGCGATCATCGTCGGTGAAGCAGGCGACCTGTCCAACTACGCCACCGTCGAAAAGTTGTGGAAGCGCCTCGGCCTCGCCGTCATCAACGGTGAACGCCAACAGCGCAAGTCCGGCGCGGACGCGGCCAAAGAGCATGGCTACAGCCCGGCCCGCCGTGCGGAAATTTGGGCCGTTGCGGACAGCTTCTTCCGCCACCAATGGCGCGGCGCCAAAGACGATGCGCCCGCCCATGCCATCAGCATCTACGGCGAAATATATGCCCGTCGAAAGGCTGCGACCGAAGGCCGCGATTGGACGCTGGGCCACCGGGATGCTGACGCGCGGCGCGTCATGACCAAGGCGCTTGTCGAACATCTATGGCGGGCATGGAAGGCGTGCGCTGCCAACACCTCCGAAGGGGAATCAATCGAATGCTGACCATCACACAAGCCGAAGCCGATGCGGGGTCTTTCGCATCGGCACCGCCCGCCGCGGCATGGACCGTGCCGCTGGTGCTGATCGACGACGACCCCGGCAACGTGCGCCGGGTGGCAGCCGATGGCGATGCCGACGCCGGGCTACGCGCCAGCATGTCCATGCTGGGCCTGTTGCAGCCGGTGGGGCTGCGGCCCGCCGATGCGCTGACCGGGCGGCATCAGGTGGTATTCGGCCACCGCCGCGTGCGTGCGGCCCGCGCGCTGGGCTGGACGGACATCATGGCGGTGCTGGTCGCCGAACGGGCGGGCGATGCGTCGCTGTCGCAGGCCGCCGAGAACATGGTCCGGGCACCGATGCACCCGGTGGACCAGTGGCGCGCCGTGCAGCGCATGGTGGCGCAGGGTTGCGCGCCAGAGACGGCAGCAATGGCGCTGGGCATGGGCGAGGCGCACTTGAGGCGCATGAGCGTGCTGGGCCGCATTCTGCCCGCAATGCTGGACGCGATGGCAGCATTGCCAGCCCGCGACATGCCCAAGCTCTCCACGCTGGCAACCATCGCCAACGCGCCACTCGACGTGCAAGCGGCGGTTTGGGCGGAACGCAGCAATGCCAACGAACCGCTTTGGTGGCAGATTGAACAGGCGTGCCGACGCACCCGCATTCCGCTCAAACGGGCAATCTTTGACGCTGCTACCGCCCAGGCCACCGT
Organism: uncultured Acetobacteraceae bacterium; assembly: GCA_903900905.1. GTDB lineage: Bacteria > Pseudomonadota > Alphaproteobacteria > Acetobacterales > Acetobacteraceae > Rhodopila. The sequence goes on along the minus strand of CAIUPC010000584.1, from coordinate 3,545 downwards.
GGGCCTGACGTTCGAGGAAGACCTGTTCGCGGAACCCGGCTCGGACGAGCAATTTACCACCACCGACACCGAAAAATTCTTGCACTGCCAGACTGCCGCGCTGCGCGAGGACGTGCAGCGTCTTGCCGCAAGCAAGCGCCCGCTGCTGGGCACGATGAAAGACGGCCAGTTGCAGCCGCCTGCCGGGTGGGAACTCGCATATACCAACATCGACATCACCAAGCCGCTCAAGAAGGGCGACCCCGGCAAGATCGTGACCGCCGTGGTGGATAGCGGCTGGAACATGGGAGCAATCGTGCGCCGCTACGCGCTGCCGATGGCCGAGAAATCGGCCAAGGCAAAGCCCGCAGCGCAGGCGACAGATGCACCCGACGCCGGCGAAGGCGAACCGACCAACGCCTACACGAAGAAAGCACTCGACCTGATCGCCGCGCGCAAGGATGCGATGCTGCGGGCCGGGCTGGAACATCAGCCGGGCACTCGGCCCAGCACGTTGCTGGCCGCGCTGTGCCTGACGCTGGCGGCGCGGAATGTGTCGATCCGGGGCGCACCGCACCCCAACGGTCACAGCGGGCGCTTCGATGACCTGCTGCCCGCGTTTTTCAACGCAGATGGGCGCGTAATGGTGCCTGACAACGTGACGGACATCGCGTGCCAGATGATCGCCCGCGTGCTGGTCTGTCCGGGGCCCGGCGTGTTCACCAGCAGCGGCCCGATGGCGGATTGGGTGGGCGCGCTGCTGGACATCGACCCGCCGCGCCTCGACGACGCGGAAATGCTGGGCGTGCTGAAAGGCGAGGAACTGACGCGCGCCGCCCGCGAGGCCGACATCGCCGTGCCGGTGCAGGTTTCCGCCATGCGCAAGGCGCTGGAAGGCAAGCTGCCCGACTGGCGACCGGCGCCCGCACTGTTTGACGCACCGCCGTTCAAGCCGCGTGCAAGCGCCGCAGCGTGGGACGAGGAAGGTGATGTGCCCGAGGCGGACAACGAGGGAGACGAGTGATGGCGCTCAACGCAAAGCGGACGCACGCCATCGAGACGGTCGATTGGGCGAAGCACGAGGCCAAATTGCGCGAGATGTGGGAGGAAGGCCATTCAGGCTCAGTCATCGGCCGCGCGTTGGGGTGCAGCAAGAGCGCCGTGGTGGGCAAGGCGCATCGCCTCGGCCTGACGCCTCGGCCTTCGCCCATCCCGCCACCCGGAACGCCCAAGAAGATCGCCGTGCAGCGCGTGCCCAAGGGCAGCGCCACGCTACCGCAGGTCGCATCTTACGCCGCGCCACGTCGCGCCACGCGCCCGGTGATCCAGGCACCGCCCGAACCGCCGCCACCGCCGCCCGTGGTGTTCCAATCGGTCAAGCCGCAGCCCTGCTGTTTCCCGCTTGGCGACCCCGGAACCCCGGCGTTTCGGTTCTGCGAAGCCGCAGGCGTGCCGGGGCGACCGTACTGCCCGGATCACATGCGCGTTGCCTACGTGCCGGTGCGCGACATGCGCGACAATCAATCCAAAGGAGATCTCGCTTGAAAACCCCGTTCTGTGCGCTGGTGCGCCACGAGAAAATCGCGCCTCTTGATCTGTCGCTGCGGCAACTGGCTGTCATGGAGGCGGTGTACGGCTCACGACCCCATGCGACGGTGCCCCGGCTGGGCGTGCGCGAAATCGCCAAGGCGCTCGCCGTGCAAAAGCCGGTCGTGACCCGCGCGCTGGATCGCCTGTCGCTGCACGGCCTGTTGCAGCGCGCCACGGACCCCGAGGATCGGCGGCTTGTGGTGGTCATGCCGACCGACGAAGGCCGGGCGGTTGCACGCGCTATCAACGGCGCACTGGCGGGCTGCACATGATCGCCGCATGGCCCAGCTTGGCAGGCGCAGTCGCGGTTGCCGATCCGCGTGCCGCGTGGCCGGTGCCCGCGTCCGAGTATCCGCGCGTGCAGCGGTTGAGCGTGGCGCGCGTCGGCCTCGCGCGGCTGGAAGGCATCGCCGACGCACTGGCGGTGCTGGGCGCGCTGGAATCGTCGCTGGAGATGCGGCTGATCGTGCAAGCCGTGCTTCGCCCGGTGGTGGACGATCTGGAAGACGCCCGGTGCGTGCGGAGGCGGGCTTGATGAACGCAGCGCGCCCCGTCGAACTGTTTGCCACCGCTGACGATGCGTGGCTGTGGACAATTGCCTCACTGAGAGCACGCTACGAAGGCCATCAGCGCCAGCCTGACGGGCCGCCGCGACCGTGCGAGCCGGATGATGTGGTCAATGAACTCGACCGGCTGTACCGGCAAAAGCGCATCACGATGACGCATGTGGCCATGCTGCGCGTGTGGGGCGAAAACGGCCGCGCGCCTGACATGAAAGTACTAGGTGAGCGCAATGCCGCCCGCGCGTGGCACGAAGCGATGGACGTTCTGGAACAGGCGTTGCAGGTGCGCGGCATCGTGCAACCGCCTCCGCCCGTGGCGCATCCGGGCGTGCATGACACGGACCAGCGAGAGCGCGCGGCGGTTCGCATGGCGCGCGTTGACGCGATGCCGCAGCCGTTGCGCTCGTTGGTGCGCGAGCACGGCCTGACAGTGATCGACGCCTTCTTGCAAGTCGGCGTCAGCAACACACGCCACATCCGGCACATTCTGGCCGCCGTGAAGCGCGGCGGCATCGAGACAGGAACGCGAGCGGAGAACGCACGATGATCGAACTGGACAAAGCCGCGCTGATCGCGACGTCAAACGCGACCGGCATCGCGCCAAGCGCGTGTGCGACGGTCATTTACCACTACAACGCGGCGTGCCCGCCGCTCGTGGTGACGGACGCGATGTGGCGGGATGCACACGCCGCATACAGCAGAGCAATGTCTCGCGATGAAGGCAGTTGGGAAGCTGCTGCCGCCGTCCTGCGCCACGTCGGGCCGCAGCATTCAGTTTCCAGCGCGGAGCGCGACCAAGGCGTTAGCGCACATGTGGCCCCGAGCGCGTCCGCGCCTGCCGATCTGGCCGCGCTGGCCGAGGCGGCGGCCAGTGAACACGCGCCACGGGACGCGATGGCTAAGTATCTCCGCGCCGTTGCCACCGAGCGCCGCCGGGTTGCGGCGCTGGATGCGGATGTGGTGCGGGTTATGAAATCGTATCTGGACGCAAAAAGCCGCACTGGAATTATGTGCGTGGTCAGAGCCCTCGCCCGCCGCTACGGAGGCACGCCATGACCACTTACACCTTCACCCTGCGTCAAGCCCGTGACGCAGGTGCGTGCGCGTCCGGCTACCGCACCGCGCTTGCGGCGCACGGCCCCGACGTGGACCGTCCGCTGACGCTGGCGGACATCGCCCGCAGTAACGGCGCGGCGGACGCGCTCTGGTGTCTGCGGTTGCTGCCGTGGGCCGAGGACATCGCCCTGCGCCGCCGCGTCCTGCGGGGCGTTCTGCTCCCCGCCTGCCACAGTGCCCTGTGTGGTGCCGCCGTGCCGCCGTATCTGGCCGACCTGGACCGGTGGGCGGCAGGCGACGATACCGTTGATTTGCAAGAAGTGGCAGAGGCGGCGTGGGCGGCGGAGGCGGAGGCGG